>CAXSDR010000016.1:0-47097 GCA_964236445.1 uncultured Motilibacteraceae bacterium
CAGCAGCGCAACTGGATCAACGACCGCACCGCCTACACCCACGGCTACGGCTTCGTCGCAGCGCTGGGCAACGAGACCACGCCCGAGGGCGAGCCGGTCTACCTCGACCCCGACGCGGCGACCGGCCCGCTGAAGGTCGACAAGCCGCAGATCTACTTCGGCGAGAAGTCGCCGAACTACTCCGTCGTGGGCTCGCGCGCCGGCGTCAGTCCGGTCGAGTTCGACGGCATCGGCACGTCGAACGAGACCTACACCACCTACGCGGGCAGCGGCGGCGTGCCGATCGGCTCGCTGATGCGCCGGCTGCTCTATGCGACGAAGTACCGCGACGGGAACCTGCTGCTGTCCAACCGGGTCAACTCCGACTCGCGCATCCTGGACGACCGGCGGCCGCGGGAGCGCGTGCAGAAGGCCGCGCCGTGGCTCAAGGTCGACGGCGACCCCTATCCCGCTGTGGTCGGCGGCCGGATCCTGTGGATCGTCGACGGCTACACCACCAGCGACGCGTTCCCCTACTCCACGCGTACGACGCTCGGCGACGCCACGCAGGACGCGTTGACCGGCACTGTCTCGGTGGCCGCTCAGCGCAACGACGAGGTGAACTACATCCGCAACTCGGTGAAGGCGACGGTCGATGCCTACGACGGCACGGTGACGCTCTACACCTGGGACACGCAGGACCCGGTCCTGAAGACATGGAAGAAGGCCTTCCCGAAAACGGTGGAGGAGCGCGACGCCATCAGCCCCGAACTGCTGAGCCACCTGCGCTACCCGGAGGACATGTTCAAGGTGCAGCGCGAGCTCTACTCTCGTTACCACATCGACGCGAACTCGCCCAAGTCGTTCTTCCAGGGTTCCGACTACTGGCGCGTGCCGACCGAGCCGGCCACGACCGCGAGCGCGACGACGGCCGCCGTCACCCCCGCGGGCACGGACGACCAGCCGCCCTACTACTACACCGCGCAGGTGCCCGGATCCGATGCGCCTGCGTTCTCGCTGAACACAACATTCACGTTCGCCGGCACCAACCAGAACCTCGCGGCTTTCATGTCGGTGGACAGCGACGCCACGAGCAAGACCTACGGGACGTTTCGCGTGCTCGAGGTCAGCGCGCCGTCGGTGAAGGGCCCGACGATCGCGCAGACCTTCTTCACGGCCAACAAGTCGGTCGCCGCCGTCATCGCCGTCCTCAGCCTGCGTACGAAGGTCAACTACGGCAACCTGCTCGTCCTGCCCGTCGGTGGCGGGTTCCTCTACGTCGAGCCCGTCTACGTGCGCTCCAACGGCGGCACCGGAAATCCGCTGCTGCAGAAGGTGCTGGTCGGCTTCGGTGATGCGGTGGCGTTCGAGGACACGTTGCCGAAGGCTCTGCAGGTCCTGCTCGACACACAGGGCGCGTCGACCGGCGCCGAACTGCCGCCGCCGACCGGGACCGGCGCTCCGGCGCCCGGCACCGGGGCGCCCAGCGCAGCGCTGACGCAGGCGCTGGCCGACGCCCAGCAGGCTCTCGCCGACTCGCAGAAGGCGCTCGCCCGCACGCCGCAGGACTGGGCTGGCTATGGCGTAGCGCAGCAGCGACTCTCGGACGCGATCCGTCGGGCGCTGGCGCTCGGGCGCCCACCTGCATCCGGCGCCACGCCCACGGCGACGACGTCGCCCGCGCCGTCCGCAACCTCGCCGGCAGGTGCGCCGACAGCGAAGGCGTCGGCTGTCCCGTCGGCCTCGGCGCCCGCGGGTGCCACAGGCGCGACGGGCTGAGCTCGGTCCCGGTTTGGCGGTCGACGCGCCCGTGGCGTAGGGTGAACTCACCGACGCGGGGTGGAGCAGCTCGGTAGCTCGCTGGGCTCATAACCCAGAGGTCGCAGGTTCAAATCCTGCCCCCGCTACGTGTGGCGCTGGTTATGACAGTGTTCGTCGAAGGCCCCCAGGCTTGCCTGGGGGCCTTCGACGTTCTGCCATGGGGTTCCTGCGTGCGGTGTAGCCGGCGTTTGATCGCTCGAGGCTCTGGACACTGCCCGCATCTGCCTCTAGTTTCACAGAGCGATCGACTCGCTACTGGAGGTCACTATGCGCGTACGATGGTTCCTCGGTCTGCTGACGACAGCCGGCCTGGTCCCGTTCGGTCTGCCGACGGCGACTCACGCAGCCGGTGCCGCCGACGCCACTACGACGTCGGGATCAGGCACCGCTACACCGTTCGCACGAGACCACAACGCCAACGACTTCCTGGCCGAGGTGTCGATCTCGGCAAATGGCCGCTTCGTGGCCTTCACCTCCAAAGACAGCACCCTGGTGCCCGGCGACACCAACGGTGTGGCCGACGTGTTCGTCCGTGACGTCAAGGCAGAACGCACCATGATCGTGAGCGCCGCAGGTTCCGGGGTGCCGGCGTCGGCACAGTCGAGCGCGCCGTCGATCTCCGACGACGGGCGCTACGTCGCGTTCGCCTCGCAGACGGGATCCGTCGTCGGCGACACCGTGACCTCGCGCACGGACCTCTTCGTTCGTGACATCGTCGCCGGCACCACGACGCGGGTTGCGCTGCCCGCCGTGCCGTCCATCTCCTTTAGCGACACTCCAGCGCTCTCGGGCAACGGCCGTTTCGTCACCTACGCCGTCAGGGCCGACTTCGCCCCGGACACCGCCTACTTGCACTCCCAGGTCTACCGGACCGAGCTCGCAACGGGCAACGTGAGTCTCGTCAGCGCCACGAGCTCGGGCGTGATGGGCGATGACGGCTCGTATGACCCGGCCATCAGCGACGACGGCAACCTGGTCGTCTTCGCGTCGGCAGCCCCGAATCTGAGCCACACCTACTGGGCTTTCCAGCTGTATCTCAAGAACATGACCACCGGCACGGTTCGTCAGGTCGGCGTCGCTCCTTACGGCGGCAGCCCTGGTGGTGCCCCTCCCCTGCACCCGGCGATCTCCGGACGTGGCGGCGACCTGGCATATGAGCAGTTCGCCAACTACGACGACTACATGTCGGGCGTCTACCGCAGGCCCGTCGTCGCCACGGACCTCATTCGAGGCGGCGAGCGCGAACTCGGCCTCACCGCCGACATCACGGTCTCCGGCACTGCCGAACACCCCTCGCTGTCCGAGCACGGAATCGATCTCGTCTACGACTCCGACTCCCCGGATGTCGTCGCCAACGACCCCGACGGCACGGCGCCGGACGTGTTCCTCACCGACCTCCGACCCGGGGGACTCACGACACTGCTCGTCGCCAACGCAGAGAACCCCGCGATCTCCGACAGCGGCAGATATGTCGCTTACGTCACGTACGCCGCCCGGGTGCCCCACATCTGGCGACGCGACGTGCACAGCAGCGCCACGCTGCAGGTCGACGTCCCGTGACATGCGCCTGCCGTGCGCACGGGGCGTTGACGTCCATGAGGTGAACGAGATGGTCTCTTAGCCGAACGTGGGCACTCTTAGCGCTTGCAGGACCCGGTCGCCTCCCGCTTCCTGCGTGACTTCCCGATGGCAGAGACGCGTCTTAGCCCGAGTGTGGAAGGCACCAGACAATCGGGAGCCGACCATGAGCATTACCTCACTCGTCCTGCACGACGCGGAGCTGGCCTACCGCCGCGAACGTGCCGTCTCCACCTTCGCGCGTGTCGGGCGCCGCGGGTGGCGCGTACGTCTCGGCTTGGCCGATGCACCGGCCAGTCCCGTGCTCGGCACTCGCCCGGCGACGGCGACGCGTTCTGCTGCGCCCGCGCCGGCCCGGCAAATCGGCGTGACAGGGGAGCGTCGATGACCGTGCCGAGCTGGGTCTACCAGCAGAGCGAGATGACCCACCGCCGCCAGCAGGCGGTCCGCAGCGGCGCGCCGTTGCGGTGGCGGAAGGGGCGGCGTACGTCCACCGAGCCGAGCGCTCGCCGCTGGCGTCGCTGGGTTGCCGCGCTCGGACCGGTGTCCGGCGAGGGTGTCGGCGGCCGGCCTACTGCGCCGTCGAGGTGATCGGCAGAACACAGGGGACTCTGTCGGTGGCGACTGCCACCATGGACCTCGTGGCAACGCACGGAGGTCCGCTGGTCGGTCGCGACGTCGAGCTGTCGACGCTGACCGCCGCGCTCGCCGCCGCCGCCGAGGGAGCACCCGGAGCCGTCCTGGTCTCCGGCGACGCGGGAGCCGGCAAGACCCGGCTCCTGACCGCTCTCGCGGAGCAAGCGGCTGCTGCGGGCGACACGGTCCTCATCGGCCACTGTCCCAACCTCGGCAGTCTCGGGCTCCCCTATCTCCCGTTCAGCGAGGCACTCGAAGGGCTCGGCGTCGGGCGGGCGGTGACCGACGCCGGCCAGGACGACGTGGGGCAGCTGCGACTGTTCGACACCGTGGCCCGCACCCTGAGCGACGCGGCTCGCGAGCGCCCTGTCCTGCTGATCGTCGAGGACCTCCACTGGTCCGACCAGTCGACCTTGCACCTGATCGCCTTCCTGCTCGCGCGCGTCCGTGACGAGCGGCTGCTCTTCGTCGGCTCCTACCGCAACGATGACCTTCACCGACGCCACCCACTGCGCCCGCTCATCACCGAGCTGACCCGGCTGCCGCACGTGCAGCGGCTCGACCTCGCGCCGTTCCAGGCCGATGACATGGCGGCCTATCTCAAGTCGCTGCGGGGGGCGCCCGTTCCGGTGTCCACCGTCTTGCGCATCCTCGACCGGTCCGGCGGCAACGCCTACTTCGCTCAGGAGCTGCTCGAGGGTGAGCAGGAGGGCCGATCCGAGCTGCCGCCCGCCCTCGCCGACGTGCTCCTGGGACGCGTCGAGACACTTGCACCCGATGGTCAGCTGGTCGCTCGTGCCGCGTCTGCCGCCGGCCGGCGGGTGGAGCACGGCCTGCTCCGTCGCGTGAGCGGTCTGCGCGACGATGCGCTGGAGCAGGCGTTGCGCGAGGCTGTGCTCCAGCACGTCCTCGTCCCCGAGGGCCGGGAGAGCTTCGGGTTCCGCCACGCGCTGCTGCAGGAGGCGATCTACGCCGATCTGCTGCCGGGAGAGCGTGGCCGACTGCACGGCGCCTACGCCGAGGCGATCGAGGCGAGCGGTGGTCCGGCAGCCCTGCTGGCTCACCACCGGGTGGAGAGCCACGACGTCGTGGGTGCGCTCGTCGCCTCGGTCCTCGCCGCCGACGAGGCCGAGCGCCTGCACGCCCCGGTCGAGGCGTGGCAACAGCTCGAGCGTGCGCTGCGGCTCTGGGACGCCGTCCCGGACGCGGCCCATCGGGTGGGTGTCGATCTCGTCGAGCTGACGATGCGGGCCGCGGGTGCGGCGAGCCGGGCGGGGGAGCTTCATCGTGCGATCGCCCTGGCGCGGTCTGCCGTGGATTTCGGCGGGGCTGCCGACGCCGAGGTCAAGGCCACGATGCTGCACCGGCTGGCGGGGCACCTGCTCAACGCCGACCAGGAACGCGCGGCCGTCGTCGCGGCCGAGGAGGCCGTACGCCTCGCTCCACCGAGCACGCACGCTGCCGTCTGGAGCGCGGCAGCGGCGGCCCGGGCGCTGCGCTGCGTGGGCGAGATCGCGCGGTCTGCCGCGTTGGCGCAGTGCGCGCGAGACGAGGCGGTCGCGTTCGACCTGCCCGGTGCCGAGGCAGACGCACTCGTGACGCTGGCGACCATCGCCAGCCGCGAGGGTCGCGCCAAGGACAGCGACGCGATGCTGGCCGTCGCCGTGGTGCGGGCCCGTGTCGCCGGACACGTCGTCACCGAGATGCGGGCGACCTTCAACGTGGCCCTCTCGCGCTACGACGCCTGCGACATCGCCGGCACCATCGAGGTCTGTGGCCCGGCGTTGCAGCGGTGCGCCGATCTGGGCGTGACCTGGAGCCCGTACGGTCTCGAGATCCGGACCCTGCTCGTCACGGCGCTCTACGTCGCCGGAGACTGGCCAGCCAGTGTGCGGGCCGCGGCACTGGCCAGTGACCGTCCGCCCGACGCGATGGCCGCACGGCTGACCGCCGCGTCCCTGCAGGCGGCGGTCGGGTCCGGCTCGCCCACGGCAGGCGAGAGCGTCCGCGCGCTCGAGGGCGCCTGGCACCACGACCCGATGATCGCCATCCTGGCCGGTGGTCACGAAGCGGAGCTGCTGCGCTGGCAGGGCAGGCCGGCTGAAGCCTCGGCCGTCATCGAGCGCGTCGTGGGCTATGTCGATGACGTCTGGGACCCGCTGTTCCTCGCCGGAATCTGGCTCTGCGCCGTTGGGCTCTCAGCAGTGGGCGACCTCGCGCAGCAGTCGCGACTGGCGCGTGACGTTGCGGCGACCAGGCGGGCCGTCGACGATGCGTCCGAGCTGCTGGACCGGGCCCGCACGACTGCGGCCAAGGGCGTCCCGCAGCGCAGCGTCGAGCTCGGGCCCGAAGGCAAGGCATGGCTGCTGCGTGCCGAGGCCGAGCACACTCGCGCGGTCGGCAATGATGACCCCGCAGCGTGGAGCGCCGCCCGAGCTGCGTTCGGCTATGGACATCGCTATGAGCAGGCCCGTTGCGCAGGCGGGCTGGCCGAGGCGCTCGTGGCGCACAGCCGCCGCGACGAGGCCAAGGTGGTCCTCGGCGAGGCGCTCGACGAAGCACGTGCGCTTGGGGCGCTGCCGCTGCAGTTGGCCCTTGATCTGCTGGCGAAGCGGGCGGGGCTCGAAGCAGGTGCGCCGCCGCGGGCCGCCCTCGGAGCCCTGACCCGTCGCGAGCTCGAGGTCCTCGAGCTGCTGGCCCAGGGGTGCACCAACAAGCAGATCGGCGAGCGGCTCTTCATGTCGGAGAAGACCGCGAGCGTGCACGTCTCGCGCATCGCCGCCAAGCTCGGCGCTGCGGGGCGCACGGAGGCGGTGTCGATGGCCCACCGGGCGGGCCTGTTGGAGGACAAGAGCCGCTGAGCCCAATGACTGCACACGCCCGGGGCGCCATCGCGCCTTCGGGCCACCGCATCATGGAACCGAGCCGCCGGTCGGACCTGAAAAGCTTCGGAACCGTCGAAAGCGGGTGACAGCCAGGGCTGCGTCGCTGACGGCGTCGGGCTCCGCCGCCGACGCATAACGGCGGCGACTGGCCTGGCTGGGCAGCGAAAACCATCCGGCATCCCGGATCAGGCATCGTGGTTGCCTTGATGACTGGGTCAGCGCGGCCGTCGAGCTGTCCTGTCCTACGCAGCAGGCGTCCGACGGCACCGCTTGTCCGGGCGGGCGAAGCGCGCCAAGCCGCCAGGACACGTAGGGGGCGCACCTCGTGGGCGCCAGCCGCCTGCAGAGCAGCATGGCGCCTCCGGCGCCTGGTCTACGGTGCGGTGGTGGAGAGCGTGACACACGTCCTGGTCGAGCGGGGCTATCCAGGTCGAGGCCTGCTGGCGACGAGGACAGGCGACGGGTTGCTGTGGTTTGCGTATTTCCTCACTGGTCGCAGCGCCGGCTCGCGCAGCCGCGAGCTGGTCGTTCTCGACAACGGCGACGTGCAGGTTCGTGACACCGGTGACCGGCCATACGATTCGCTGCGGCACTACACCGCGGTCGCCCGCCGCGGCTCCTGGTGCGTGGTAGGCAACGGGGACCAGGTCGTGCCGCTGGCTGAGGATCTGGCAGCGGGCGTCGGTGAGCTGCAGGCGGCGAGCAGGCACTCCTATGAGCCGGATCCACCGATTCACACCTCCCGCATCTGGTTGGCTCACTCCAGCGCCTCCGCCTCGGACTGTCTGGTCGGCTCTGCACGCCGCAGCGTCCGTGGCGGCGACGGCGCCGACCGGACCCTGCTCGACGTGGCGCAGCTGACGACCGGGACGGGCGTGCTCATGACGACGTACGACGGATCGGTCACCGACGTCCGGGGCACGTCCGCTGCGCTGGACGTGGTGGTGCTGGCTGCCTCGGGCGAGGAACTGCTCGCGGAGATCTGGGCTGCGCTGAACCCGGCTCGCAGAGTGGCAGCCGTGATCCTGCGCCCTGACCGGCACGCGAGCCCTGCCTTGTTCGTCGGGGCCGACTGACACCGCGGGATGATGCCTTCGCCGTCCGTGCGCGTGCACCGGCACGCAGTGGCTGGCGGTCCCCAGCTCTGAGCTCGTCGCCGATGAACGAGATTGCGCTCTCAGTGAGGAGGAGGCCCGTCCGCCCCGGTCACGCCTCAGCCGAGCCCTCGCGGAGCGTGTCATACACCGGCTGCAGCAGATCGGCGAGGTTGCGCCCCTGCACCGTGATCTGTGGACGTCCGAGGCGTTCGAGCGGCGTCTTCGCGGTGTCGGGTCGCGCACGCGCGGAAGCTTCCTGCGGCTCCGGTCCGGCGAACCAGAACCGGTCCAGGCACTCCTCGAGCGGCGGCTCGCTCACAGGTCCTGCTCCGACACCGCGTCGGCGGAGAGCGCGACGAGCTCGGCGAGCGCGTCGGTCGACAGGTCGGACAGCCAGTCCTCGCCGCCCGCCATGACCGAGCCCGCGAGCGCCCGCTTGCCGGAGATCATCGCGTCGATGCGTTCCTCCAGTGTGCCGACGCAGATGAGGCGTCGCACCTGCACGTCCCTGCGCTGGCCGATGCGGAACGCCCGGTCCGTCGCCTGGTCCTCGACCGCCGGGTTCCACCAGCGGTCGACGTGGATCACCTGGTTGGCGGCGGTGAGGTTGAGCCCCACACCGCCTGCGCGCAGCGACAGCAGCATGACCGGCGGCCCGCCGGAGCCGTGTCCGCCATCGCCGTCATCGCCGCCGTGACCCGCCTGGAACCGCGCGACCATCGCGTCGCGCTCCTGCCGTGTGGATCCGCCGTGCAGGAACAGCACCTCCACGCCGAGGCGACGTGCCAGGTGCGGCGCAAGCATGGCGCCGAATGCGGCGTACTGCGTGAAGCACAGCGCCTTGTCCCCTTCGGCGAGCGCCACCTCGAGGATCTCCTCGAGGCGCGCGACCTTGCCCGAGCGGCCCGCGAGCGGGGTGCTGTCCCCGAGGGCGAGCGAGGGCGCATCGCACACCTGCTTGAGCCTGGTGAGCGCCGAGAGGACCACACCGCGACGGCCCGCGCGCCTGCGCTCGCGCAGCTTCGCGACCATGTCGGCGACGACGGCACGATAGAGCCCGGCCTGCTCCGCGGTGAGGTTGCACCACACCGTCATCTCCTGCTTGTCCGGCAAGTCGCGTGCAATCGCCGGATCGGTCTTGAGCCGACGCAGGACGAACGGCGCCGTGAGCCGCCTCAACGCGGCCAACGCCGCCTCGTTGCCGTCACGCTCGATCGGCGCGGCATAGCGGTCCTTGAACCCCGCGGGGCTGCCGAACATGCCGGGGTTCGACTGGTCGAGGATCGCGTGCAGGTCGGCGAGCCGGTTCTCCACCGGCGTGCCGGTCAGCGCGACCCGATGGCTCGCGGGCAGCGCGCGAACGGCCTTGGCCTGCTGGGTGGCCGAGTTCTTGACGTGCTGCGCCTCGTCGAGGACGACGCGACGCCACGTCACCGAGGCGAGCGCGCCGACATCACGCTGCACCAGGCCGTAGGTCGTCACCACCACGTCGGCGTCACGCACCGCAGCCGCGAGCCCGTCGGCGTCGAGCCGCTGCGCGCCGTGGTGCACGTGCACCCGCAGCCGGGGCGCGAACCGCGCCGTCTCCCGCTGCCAGTTGCCGACGAGCGACATCGGGCACACCACCAGCGTCGTCCCCGAGGCGCCGGCCGCCCGCTCGACGGCCAGCAGGGCGAGCAGCTGCGTGGTCTTGCCCAGGCCCATGTCGTCGGCCAGCACGGCGCCCAGCCCGAGGCGCGACATGAGCTGCAGCCAGTCGAGCCCGCGCTGCTGGTAGGGCCGCAGCGTCGCACCGAACCAGTCGGGCACCGCGACGTCGGCCGTACGCACCTCGGCCGCGCCAGAGAACAGCTCACCGAGCCACCCCTCGGCGTCGACCCCCCCGAACGGCACGCCCTCGGGCAGCCGGGGCGGCTCGATGACCACCCGCAGCAGGTCGGCGACCGACAGGGTGCCGGACTGCTCGCGTGCGAGGAACGCGAGCGCCGCCATGACCTGGCTGTGGTCGACCTCGACCCAGCGGCCACGCAGGCGCACGAGCCGTTGTCCTGCTGCGGCGAGGGCGTGCAGGTCGTCCTCGCTCAGCCGCAGCCCTCCGATGGCCGCTCGCCAGTTGAAGCTCACGACGACATCGCGGTCGAGCACGCTCGTCGTCTCGACCGCACCCGGCTGCGACACCCCCGCGGTGCGCGCCACGAGCACCATGCCGACGCCCGTGCCGTGCCCCCACCAGGTCGGCAGGAACACGCCGAAACCAGCCGCCAGGAGATCGGGCGCGGACTCGCTCAGGAACTGCACGGCGCCCTCACGGTCGAGGGTCAAGGTGCCGGGGCGGTCGTCGCGCAGCGCGAACCGCAGCAGCGGGCAGAGGCGAGCGGCCCGCGCGATCTCCTCCTCGAACAGGTCACGAGCCCACGGGACGCTGCGGTTCACGCCGGCCATGGCAGGCCCGCCGCCCCAGACGTCGGCGGCGTCGACCAGCAGCGACGGCTCGGCCGTGGGTTGCAGCAGCAGCTCCAGCGACCAGGTGTCGGAAGGTCCGCCGACCGGGTCGTCGTCGTCGGCACCCACCGGCTCGACGAGGCGGAAGCACGCGCGCACCGGGCCGGCCGGCGCCGGCTCCGAGCGGTGCCAGGCCTGGATCCGCGACTCCAGCGTCCGCAGCTCCACCTCGTCCGCCCGCAGCGTGGGCCGGGTGGACACCAGCGCCCCGAGCCAGGCCTCGGCGGCGGTCGGTGACGTGGGCCCAGCGCTGCGCCCGGGGCGTACGAGAGGCGCGAGCGTGCGCAGCTCGAGCCGCACCTCGGCGTCGACCATGGCAGCGAGCACGTCGGTGAGGACGTCGGCGGCGGGCCGGCCGCCGGGGTGCGAGGGCCGCTGTTCGGCGCGCACCACAGGGGGAGCGACGGCCGCGACGACCAGCATCTGCTGCCAGTCGCCCGCGTCGGGGACGGCAACCCACCGCGCGCTGCCGCCGACGAGCGAGGGCAGCACCCGGCCGCGGTGCACGGTGCGCCACGCGAGGTCGTGCGCCCGCGTGAGCCAGCGCAGCGAGGCACCGAGCCAGACGTCGACCTCGTCGCCGTCCGCGAGCCGCGACCCCAGCGTGCTCGGCGTCGGCCACAGCTCGCCGAGCAGCTGGGCGGCCTCCTCGCAGGCGAGCAGCAGTCCCGGCACGGTCCAGGCGACGAGCGTGCTGGCGCAGCGCTCGTCGCCGCCTGCAGCACCGCTGATCTCGCTCGCCCACGCCGGACCGCACAGCTCCGGCGACGGCAGCACCGTGCCCGACCGTGTCGGCAGCAGCAGCGTCGTGGTGCCGGTGGTCGCCTGCCCGGCCAGCCAGCCGAGCCCGGGTCCGATCCCGGCGATGGCGGCGCGCAGCCCGTCGCCGTCGAGCGCGTAGGGATGCGTCGTGAGCGGTGCAGGCTGCCGCGGGAAGGCGGGCTGACGCTGCCACCGGCGTACGTCCTCAGCCCAGAGCGCGAGCCGCTGGTCAGCTCGCCAGATCGCGTGCAGCGCCAGCATCAGGCCACGGAGGCGGCGCTGGTGCTGGCGGTCGGCATGGCGCCAGGCTAGGCCTCGGGAAGATCGGCCGCGATCTCGCGACCGGTGATCTCGTAGGTGCGGATGCGCACCCAGTGCGGCTTCTGCGAGCGCGCGGCCCACGAGCGCACCCCGAGAGTCTCGAGGCGGTCGATGACCTCGGCGTCGGTGACATGGCCTGCGACGCCGCGCACCACGACGCTCCAGCCGCGTCGGCCCTCGGCGTCATGACCGTCGACCTCGAACGCGACGGGCGTCTCGCGGTCGGCGGCGAACAGCTTGGAGCCCGGTGCCGTGCGGAAGACCACGGACGAGCCGTCGACGGCGTGGTTCACGGGCAGGATCACCGGCTCCCCGGCAGAGACGAAGGCGAGGCGTCCGAGGGACGCCTTCGCGAGCAGCGCGAGGCAGTCGTCGCGGCTCAGCACGGCCATGCCTGTGTGGTCGGTGGGGCGGTCGTCAGTCATGTCGTCGTCCGATCTCAGTAGGTGAGAAGTCCACGTGCCCGAAACACGTCTCTTACGCGCTCGGTGGATTCGCGGGTCGGGGCAGCGACACCCTCGAGGGGGTAGGTCATGCCGAGCTCTTCATACTTGAAGCGACCCATCGAGTGGTAGGGCAGGACCTCCACGCGGGCGACCGAGGGGCCGAGATCGGCGGCGATCTGCGCGACCCCCTCGACGTTCTCGTCGTCGTCGGTCAGCCCCGGCACGAGCACGAACCGGATCCACATCGTGGACCCCCGCGCCGCGAGACGCTCCGCGAAGCGCAGCGTCGGGTGCACTGACCGGGAGGTGAGCTTCGTGTAGGTCCGCGGGTCCGACGACTTGATGTCGAGCAGCACCAGGTCGACGTCGTCGAGCAGCTCGTCAGTCGCCCTCGTGCCGTAGTAGCCGGACGTGTCGAGCGCCGTGTGCAGGCCCTGCTGCTTCGCGCGCCGGAAGAAACCGGCAGCGAACGCCGGCTGCATCAGCGGCTCGCCGCCCGAGAGCGTCACGCCGCCATGGGCGGCCAACAAGAAGTCGCGGTAGCGCTGCAGCTTCGTCGCCTGCTGTCCGACCGTCACCAGCCTGCCGCTGGCCAGCTGCCACGTGTCGGGGTTGTGGCAATAGAGGCAGCGCAGCGCACATCCGGTGAGCCAGGTGACCAGGCGCGTGCCTGGCCCGTCGACCGCCGTGACGATCTCCCACGAGTGCACACGCCCCTCGATGGCGTCGATGTCGACGCCGTCGAGGGTTCCGTTCAGGAGCGGAAGGGCGACGCGGTGCTCGACAGGCACCAGCGACAGCTCGTCGACGGTGGCGACGATGTCCATCAAAGACTGCCGTGGAAAGTGCGGCTGATCACGTCGAGCTGCTGCTCCCTTGTCAGCCGCACGAAGTTCACGGCATAGCCGGACACCCGGATCGTGAGCTGGCCGTAGTTCTCCGGGTGCTCCATCGCGTCGACTAGGGTCGCGCGGTCGAGCACGTTGACGTTCATGTGGAAGCCGCCACCGGCGACAAAGCCGTCGAGCACCCCGACGAGGTTCGAGACCCGCTCGGCACCGGTGTGCCCTAGACCGTCAGGCGTCACGGACGTGGTCAGGGAGATGCCGTCACGCGCTGCGTCATAGGGGATCTTGGCGACCGAGAGCGCCGCCGCGACCATGCCGTGCTTGTCTCGGCCGTTCATCGGATTCGCGCCAGGAGCGAAGGGAAGTCCCGCTCGCCGCCCGTCCGGCGTCGTCCCGGTGTTGTTGCCATAGACGACGTTCGACGTGATCGTCAGCACCGACTGCGTGTGACGCGCGTTGCGGTAGGTCGGGTGCTTCTCGATCTCCGCCATGAAGGTGCGCACGAGCCACACCGCGATGTCGTCGACCTGGTCGTCGTCGTTGCCGTACGTCGGGAACTCGCCGTCGTGGGTGAAGTCGACGATGAGGCCGGTCGCGTCACGCACCGGTCGCACGGTCGTGTATTTGATCGCGGACAACGAGTCGGCGGCCACCGACAACCCGGCGATGCCGCAGGCCATCGTCCGCTCGATCACGGCGTCATGCAGCGCCATCTCGATGCGTTCATAGGCGTACTTGTCGTGCATGTAGTGAATGACGTTCAGGGCGCTGACATAGGTCTCCGCGAGCCACGCCATCATCGGCTGCAGCTTGGCGACCACGTCGTCGTAGCGCAGGACGTCGCCCGTGACAGGGGTGGTGACAGGAGCGACCTGCACACCGGTGACCTCGTCACGGCCACCGTTGAGCGCATACAGCAAGGTCTTCGCGAGGTTGACGCGCGCGCCGAAGAACTGCATCTGCTTGCCGACGGTCATCGCCGAGACGCAGCAGGCGATCGCCGTGTCGTCTCCGGTGACGGGACGCATCAGCTCGTCGCTCTCGTACTGGATCGCGCTCGTGTCGATCGAGACCTGTGCGGCAAAGCTCTTGAAGCCCTGCGGCAGGCCCGGTGACCAGAAGACGGTGAGGTTCGGTTCGGGTGCAGGGCCGAGGTTGTAGAGCGTCTGCAGATAGCGGAACGAGGTGCGGGTGACCAGCGGGCGACCGTCCTCACCGATGCCGCCGAGCGACTCGGTGACCCAGGTCGGATCTCCGGAGAACAGCTCGTCATAGGCAGGCGTGCGCAGGAAGCGCACGATGCGAAGCTTGATGATGAGGTCGTCGACGAGCTCCTGAGCCTGCTCTTCGGTGAGCCGGCCCTCGGCGATGTCACGCTCGAGATAGATGTCGAGGAACGTGGCGGTGCGCCCGAGCGACATCGCCGCGCCGTTCTGCTCCTTCACCGCTGCGAGATAGGCGAGATAGACCCACTGCACCGCTTCCTGGCCCGTACGCGCGGGGCGGGTCACGTCGCAGCCGTAGCCGGCCGCCATGGCCGCCAGCTCCCCGAGCGCCTTGACCTGCTCGGCGAGCTCTTCGCGGAGCTGGATCACGTCGGCAGTGCTGAACTCGGCGTCCAGGACCATGCGCTCGCGCTTCTTGTCAGCGATCAGCCGTGTGGTGCCGTAGAGCGCGAGGCGTCGGTAGTCGCCGATGATGCGGCCGCGGCCGTAGGCGTCGGGCAGGCCGGTGATGAGGTGCGAGCGGCGAGCCGCACGGATCGGGGGCGTGTAGGCGTCGAAGACTCCGGCGTTGTGCGTCTTGCGGTATTTCGTGAAGATGTCCGCGATCGAGGACGGCAGCTCGTAGCCATAGGCCGCCAGCCCGTCCTTCACCATCTTCAGGCCACCGTTGGGCATGATCGCGCGCCGTAGCGGCGCCTCGGTCTGCAGGCCCACGATGAGCTCGTGATCCTTGTCGATGTAGCCAGGCAGGTGGCTGGTGATGCTCGACGGCGTCGATACGTCGACGTCGTAGATGCCGCGGGCCCGCTCCTCCGGCAGCATCGCTGTGAGCCGAGCCCACAGGGCGACCGTCCTCGGCGTGGGACCGGCGAGGAAGGCGGCGTCACCGTCATAGGGCGTGTAGTTGTCCTGGATGAAGCCGCGTACGTCGACGGCCTCGCGCCAGGAACCGGGGCCGAAGCTACGCCAGGCGTCCGCCTCGAGCTCGGCCTCCAGCGACTCGACGAGTGCCGGGTGTTCGGTCGAAAGGTCGGCCGTTGTGGTCATCGCGCGCCTCCTGCTGCTTGGTGTCTTCCACTGTCCTCTCTGTGCACGACTGGCGGACCTGACGAGCGGCCCCCTCGGACAGGACCAAAGTCACCATTGCGCCGTCCCTTTGTTCACTGGCGCGCCTGAGCCGGGGCCGAAAGCGTTGACACCATGACAGCAGCGACGGACGACGCCACCCTGCGGGACATCACCCTGACCCTGGACGAGCTGGTGGCGGGGGCGCAGAAGGCGCTGGCCGACTACGACTCCTTCACCCAGGAGCAGATCGACCACATCGTGGCGAAGGCGTCGGTTGCGGCGCTGAGCCACCATGGGCCGCTTGCCCTGCTCGCGGTCGAGGAGACCGGGCGTGGAGTGTTCGAGGACAAGGCAGTCAAGAACATCTTCGCGTGCGAGCACGTCACGCACAGCATGGCGAGCATGAAGACGGTCGGCGTCATCAGCCGCAACGAGATCGACGGCATCGTCGAGATCGCGGAGCCGGTGGGTGTGGTCGCCGCTATCACGCCGGTCACGAACCCGACCTCCACGGCCATCTTCAAGAGCCTCATCGCCCTGAAGACCCGCAACCCGGTCATCTTCGCGTTCCATCCGAACGCGCAGCGGTGCAGCGCCGAGGCGGCGCGCATCGTGCGCGACGCGGCGATCGAGGCCGGAGCGCCGATGCACTGCATCCAGTGGATCGAAGCTCCCTCGCTCGCGGCGACGACCGCGCTGATGCACCACGAGGGTGTTGCGACGATCCTCGCGACCGGAGGCAACGCGATGGTGAAGGCGGCCTACTCGACCGGCAAGCCCGCACTGGGCGTGGGAGCAGGCAACGTGCCTGCCTATGTCGAGCGCTCGGCGAAGCTCAAGCGCGCCGTCCACGACATCGTGCTCTCCAAGTGCTTCGACAACGGCATGATCTGCGCGTCGGAGCAGGCCGTGATCCTCGACCACGAGATCTATGACGCCGCACTGCGACACTTCACCGAGCTCCACGCACACGTCGTCACCCCGGAGCAGAAGTCGAAGCTCGAGCAGTTCGTCTTCGGCGTCGTCGCGCAGGGCACGAACTGCGCCGGTGCGAAGCTCAACGCCGACGTCGTCGGGCGGTCGGCGGCATGGATCGCCAGGAGTGCCGGGTTCACCGTCCCACCCGAGACCTCGGTCCTGCTGGTGCCGGTGGAGCTGGTCGGTCCCGCCGAGCCGCTGACCAGGGAAAAGCTGTGTCCCGTGCTCGCGGTCCTGCGGGCGGACTCGCCCGAGCACGGGTTGACCCTGGCGGCGCAGATGGTCGAGTTCAACGGCCTGGGCCACAGCGCCGTCATCCACACCGAGGACGCCGCGCTCGCCGAGGCGTACGGCCGGCGCGTGAAGGCGACCCGGGTCATCTGGAACGCCCCGGCGTCGCTGGGCGGCATCGGTGACATCTACAACGCGTTCCTGCCCTCGCTGACCCTCGGTTGCGGCAGCTATGGACACAACTCGGTGTCCAACAACGTGACAGCACTCAACCTCATCAACATCAAGCGGGTCGGCCGACGGAGCAACAACTTGCAGTGGTTCAAGGTCCCCTCGAAAATCTACTTCGAGCCCAACGCCATCCGCTATCTCGCGGACATGCCGGACGTGCATCGCGTGACGATCGTGACCGACCAGACCATGACCAACCTCGGGTTCGTCGACCGGGTCATCACGGTGCTCAACAGCCGCGAGCAGCGTGTCGCGCTGCAGATCATCGATGACGTCGAGCCGGAGCCGACCGTGGCAGCCGTGGACCGCGGCGCCGAGCTGATGCGCTCCTTCAAGCCTGACACCATCATCGCCCTCGGTGGCGGGTCGCCGATGGACGCGGCCAAGGTGATGTGGCTGCGCTACGAGCACCCCGAAGCGGTCTTCTCCGACCTTCGCGAGAAGTTCTTCGACATCCGCAAGCGCGCGTTCACGTTTCCCACGCTCGGCACGCTGGCGAAGCTCGTGTGCATCCCGACCACCTCGGGCACCGGCTCGGAAGTCACGCCGTTCGCCGTCATCACCGACACGGAGACCGGCAAGAAATATCCGATCGCCGACTATGCGCTGACACCCACGGTCGCCATCGTCGACTCCGTGCTCACCGCCGACCTTCCACGCGTCGTCACCGCGGACAGTGGCTTCGACGCCTTGACGCACGCGACCGAGGCCTACGTCTCTGTCTATGCCAACGACTTCACCGACGGGCTGTGCCTTCAGGCGATCAAGCTGGTGTTCGCCAACCTGGAGCGGGCGGTCACCAACGGCGCGCACGATCCCGAAGCCCGCGAGAAGATGCACAACGCGGGGACCATCGCGGGCATGGCGTTCGGCAACGCGTTCCTCGGCATCGTGCACGCCATGTCACACACGCTCGGTGCGACGTTCCATGTTGCGCACGGTCGCACCAACGCGATTCTGCTGCCCCACGTGATCCGCTACAACGGCAAGGTCCCCACCAAGCTGACCGGCTGGCCGAAGTACGAGACCTACTGCGCTCCCGAGCGCTTCCAGGAGATCGCCCGCAGCCTCGGTCTGCCCGCAGCGACGCCGGCCCAGGCCGTGGAGTCCTATGCCGCGGCGATCGAAGATCTGCGTGACCGCGTGGGCATCGAGAGGTCGTTCAAGGACATCGGGCTCGACGAGCCCGCGTTCATGGCCTCCCTGCCCCAGCAGGCCCTCAATGCCTACGAGGACCAGTGCGCTCCGGCGAACCCCCGGATGCCTATGCTCGACGACATGCAGGAACTGATGCGCCAGGCATATCTCGGCAGCTCGCCGGTGCTCGTGCTCGGCGAGGGTGCGACCGTGGGCGCGCTCAGCTGACGTCGACGAAGGCCCTGATCATGGGCTCGAACAGCTCGGTGAGCTGACGGGCGGTCCAGCGCTCCTCCCTGACCCGGCGGATGCCGCGCCGTGACCTGGGGGTCCCCCCAGCGACGAGGGCCGAGTCAGAACCCCATGCGTGCTGGAAACGGAAGTTCGTCGTGAGCGGCTGGCCGGCTCGGTCGTGCTGCACGATCAGCCCGCAGTCGGTCCCGGTTGCCTCGTCTCGCTCTGTCGCCGCCATGGGCTCACGGAAGACGGCGCCGACGATGTGCGCGACGGCCGTGTCGGCGCGACAGGCCATGACCGTCGTCGGCAACGGTGTCGCTGCGGTCACATCCACGTCGACCGTGGTGGTCTCGACCAGACACACTCCGGCCAGCGACGAGCTCCATCTCGCGAAGGTCACCACCCCGTTGAAGGTGAGCGGTCGCTCGGTCGCATCCAGCGCCACGCTGGACCAGCTGATGAGCCCGTTGGTGTAGGTGCTCAGCTCGCGGAACTGGCGTGCGCGACCGAGCGGGGTCCACGGTTCCTGCGGACCCGCAGGAACCGTGGCCAGCTGCTTGTCGACCAGGCGGCGGCCTGCCGCCTGCACCGAAGGGTGAGACGCCGCTCGCCGTCGGGCGTCGTCGCCGCTGAGCCCGAGGTCGGCGAATGGCACCCACGACTCGTGCGCCATGCACAGGCGTGGCAGCGGCATCGCACCCAGCGCCAGGATCTCGGCCTCGTCGAAGACTCCGAGCTCGACCACGCCGCCGTCGTTGACCTCAGCGGCCAGCTGGTCGAGGTCGGCGCGAGCCACCTCGTCGGAAATCACGCTTTCGCCTCGCTCGTCAGATCCGTAGGGCGTTCTTGCCACGCGCTCCTCAACCACTCGGCGAGCGTGCTGACATCGACAAGCTCGGGATCGCCAGGTCTCCCTTCGCCGTCGAGCGGTGCCATGCGGGCAGCACCCGACGCGGCGAGCACGATGGCGCGTCTGTAGCTCGGTTCATCGGTGCGCCCACTGGGTTCCAGCACCTCGAGGGTGCGGGCGACCACCTCGACGTCGTCGCGAGGCTCCAGCGCCCAGGCGGCGAGTCGCAGCGCGGCATCCTGAGGTTGGGTCAGCAGGTGGCGGTGCAGTCCGTCGGCTGCGAACTCCAGCAGCACTGCCGCCGTCGTGCGTTCCTCGACGTCGATGCCGTAGGCACGCATCGGACGACGCAGGTCCCCGTCGACCTCGTCGCCGACCACCAGGAAGGCCGGGTCGGCCCGCACGCCCAGCAGGAGGCGTACGCCGTCGTGCAGGACGAGCTTGCCTTGCGACGGGGTCGCGAGCTCTCGGGCGACGAGGCCGCGCAGCACCGTCTCGGTGAGTGCGGCCTTCGTGACAGAACCGAGTGCTGCCCACTCACCGTCATAAGTCGCATCACGAAGGACCGGGTCGTCGCCCAGGATCCAGAGCTCGTCCTTCGTCAGCGTGGGGAGCGGGACCGAGCCGTCCGACAGGTCAGGAAGAGCAGGCAGTGCGGCCGTCGCCATCACTTGACTCCCGGGCGGCGCACGCTGATACCGGGGCCCCCGAAGGTGTAGCCGCGCAGGTTGAAGTAGATGAGCGCCGCAAGACCGACCATGCAGATGGCCGCCGGAACAGGCCACCCGTTGCGCCGAGGCAGACCGATGACGAAGGTGGCCAGGAGGACGGCGAACATCGCCGCGAAAAGCATTGCCTCGACGTGAGCGCTCGACACGGGATCAGAACAACCCGCCGACCCAGCCGACCGCTTTCTTCGCGCCACTGGCGAAGGCGTGGGGTGCGGTGTGGGTGACGAAGTTGCCGGTGGCGTCCGTGGCGGTCTTGGCCCATCCGCCGTGCTTGTAGGAGTTGTAGATCCAGTCCCCGGCAAGATAGACGCCGGTGGCGATCATGACGACCTCGCCGACGACGGGGATCCAGTCGCAGGAGGCGTTCGCGGCGAGCAGCACCGTGACGGTCGCGCCTGCGTTGAGGACGGCGGCGCCCTGGTTGACCCTCTGCTCGGTCTTGCTGTCGCCCAAGGGATAGACGAAGGTCATCACATCGGAGGCGATGCCGGCGACAGCGAGTACGCGTCCCGCCACCGCCCAGGGCCCCTCACCGGGGATCCCGCCCGCCTTGACGCTGCTGACGCGCTCGGGGGTCGGGTTGGCTGCGAAGGCCGTTGCGGCGTCGCCAAGGTGCTCCAGGCGGTAGGCGGCGCTGACGATGTTGTCGGCACCACCGAGGCCGGCATCACGCACGATGGCGTCGGCGGCCTCGAGCAGGGACGCGTTGGTTGCCTTCATGTCGGCGCCGCTGCGCGCCAGCTGATAGAGCGCCCAGCCTGCTGGCGGCGTCGTCGCGACCGTCCAAGCGGCGACAGGACCGTTGACGGGGACGTCGAGGGCGTCGAGGATCTTCTTCCACTCGGGCTCGCCGTGCTCGTCGACATCTTCGGCGGGGACAGCGTCCTGTGCCGGCTTGAGCAGCTTCCAGGCGTTGTCGGGTGAGAGTGTGCCGCCGCGCGCCGCGTCGCTCAGACCTGTGACGCCCATCGCGGAGTCGACGCGCCGGGCGATCTCAGCGGGGGCGAGCGTTGCGGCGCCCGGCATCCCGGACTCGGTCGCCGCGTCGATCACCTGGGCGGTGCGGACGGCCAGGGTCTTGAGGTCGTCATGGATGCTCTGGGCCTGGCGCTCGAGCAGACCGGTGTGCTGTCCGAGGTGCTGGTAGATGAGGTCGATCTGAATGCTGGCGGGCGGCAGCTGCTTGGCTTGGCTGTCCGCGGTCGTCCTCGCATCCTGCGCGCGTCGGGCGAGGTCCGCGATCGATGTCTTGGCCTGGTGCAGCGCGACGGCGTACTTGGCCAGCGCGTCGCCTGCCTCGCCCGCTGCGGTGCCTGCCGCGACCGTCTGCAGCTGAATTCCGCCGGAAGCCTGGCGGAACGAGTCACCACGCGGACCCGTCCAGCTCGAGAGCGATGTGGCGAACCCGGATTTCAACGCTGCTTCCTGCGTCGTGGCGTCACGGGCGACCTGCTGCAGCTTGGCTGCGGCGCTGGACAGGGCGTCAGGGTCGCCGACGGGAGGGTCGAAGCCGCCGCTCATCGGGGCCCGTGCCCACCCGCGGTCGCCAGATCGGCGGCGGCGTTGTTCGCGAGCTCGGCGGCGGCGTAGGTCTGCGTGGCGATGGCTGCCACGCGATGCGACCAGCAGGCGCCGAACCGCTCGGCCGCCAGTGCAAGCGGAGGTTGTCCGCAGGAGGACGCCGACCCGTTGCTGGCGCCGGTGAGCTGCGCGGGCATCGAGCCGATCGCGGCGGCCGCTCTTCGCAGCGATGCCGCGCCTGCGCCGACGTGATCCGGGTCTCCGCCTACTGTCATGGCCTGGCGCTCCGTCCCCGTTGCGTTGCGTCTGCTCGAACCTACTATGCCGTTGCCGTTGCCGTAGGACTGTGTCGCACAGCCTTGTGAGCGCTGACGTCGGTGGCCCGCCCCCGCCACCCCCATGATCATGAGCACGGGGGGAGCCAGAACGGCAACGCGAATGCTCATGATCATGGGGAAATGCGGCGGAGCGGGCGGAGCGGTCTCCACCGCAGAGGTGTTGCCGCCCTTCAGCTCGTCGCGGTCACGTCGATGTAGTTGAGCTTGTTGTTCACCGACCCGCGGGCGTTGGAGACGGTCAGCCGGCCGTCGGTGACCGTGACCGTGCTCGTGCCCTCGACCCAGCGATGCGCGGTGCTCGGACGACCGGAGACGACCAGCCGCCCCTCGACTGCGACCTGGTAGTTGCTGTCGAGACAGGTCGCGTCACCGCTCACGACGTGCACGGTGTAGGTCCCGTTGGGCACTGCGAGCTCCCAGCGGTTCGCGCTGCCAGGCCGCTGCATGTGGATCAGCAGGTCATAGCGCTGGTCCGGGGACAGCGCCGAGTGACGGTCGCGCGTATTGGTCGTGTTGTCGGTGTTCCAGCCGTATGCCAGTCCGCCGACGCGACTCGCGAACGCCGCGCCGGAGTCCGTCGTGTAGCCGTGAGGGACGATTGCGCCGCCCGGCCCGAAGTTGATGTGGGCAGTGAACCGAGGGGCGCTCGTCGGGGTGAGCAGGTAGCCGTGGGTCTGCCCGTTGCGCATGCCTGCGCCGACGATCTGACCCTTGTCGTTGATGGCGTTGGCCGAATGCAGGAGCCAGCCCGAGTCGGCGGGGATCAGCGTGTCCAGCGCTGTCAAGGAGCCCATGCCGGCCTGCCATAGCCATGCGCGATCATCCGCCGCGCAGCCCAGACAGCTTCGCGCCGAGCTCCCGACGATCTGCTCGGCTGCGTTGATGCCAGCGGGCGAGTTGACCAGGTAGTCACTGGCGATGGTGCCCAGATCGCTGGCGACACCGTTGTGCCAAACGGTGGCGTGCTCGGACGCATTGCCCACCGAGTCGTACGTCACCGCGGCCCAGCCCACCACGGTGCTGCTGTCGTTGATGGCCGACCCCAGGACGCCCTGTGGATATGCCGGATCGAGTCCCGGAAGCGGGGTCAGCGTGCCGTTTTCCCACACGGAGTTGCCGACCACGACCTGACCCCTCGCGTTGGTTCCCGTCGCGATCGGCAGGCTCTCGGGTGGATTGCCGAGAACGGTCGGCGTGCCGTCGACCCCGTATCGGATGGCGTAGGGGCTGCCCTCGGAGGAGATGCCGCGCTGTCCGCCGACCACTCGCCCCGACGGGTCGATGTCATTGCCCGCACCGAGCGAGTTCTCGTTCGGTCCACCGAGGTCCTGCAGCACGTTGGTGGCCGACCACCGGGCGGGAAAGCCATAGCCGCCGCCCACGCGCGTGGTCATGCCGGCGATCTGCCCGACGTCGTTGATGGCACGGGCATCGCTGCTGGTGCCGGGGATGCCGATGTCGAGCATCGCGCCCGCGGTCCAGCGGAATGCGTCATAGCCACCCGCTGTCGTGATCGACTGTCCGACCACGACTCCGTCGTTGTTGATTCCCTTGCCCACGCTCATGTCACCGCCCAGCGTGCCGAGGTCGGTGATCATGTAGCGCGCCGCCGCGGGCGCCACGACCGCGGACGCGGCGCCGGCCGCGAACAGACCGAGCGACGCAGCCGAGGTGACCGCAATGGTGGAGATGGCGAGAATCCGAACGGACGGGCGCATCATTGGGCCTTCCGGGAGGACAGGGATGTGCTCGGACGAGCCGGCGCAGCCGACGCGCTAGTGACCCAGCTGCGACGAGACGTGCAGGCGTCCTGCATTGTCGAAGTAGGCGGAGAAGTAGTTGCCGTTGCTCATCCCGATGTCCGATCCGAGGCCGCCGGCGAACACCAACCCGTGCATCGTGTATGCCGACGGCACAAGACCTTGGGAATAGCCGAAGTAGCCGAGGCCGTCCGTCCCTCGGAAGGCCAGGTAGTTGTCGGAGTTCCGGTTCGTCAACGAAGGCGCCCCACTCGCACCGACGGGCGCGTCGACGGTGCCGCGCTGGGTGAGGACGGCCGTGCCGTCATAGGTCGCGATGTGGACATGGTGCCCGGCATCGGTGCCGGTCCACGCCAGCATCATCCCCAGCTCGGGATGGGTGGTGTCCGCGGCGAGGCTCGGACCGGCGGAGCTCGTGTCGGGCAGCACCACCCGGGTGCGCATCGTGATCTTGCCGGTGTCGAGGCAGGTGCTCGTGTCGAGCGTTCCCACGTTGAGATGGCTGTCGGGGTCGACCCAGGCGATTGTCGGTCCGGCGTTCTCCGCGTGTGCCAGTGCCGGGGAGTGCGCGGTCAGGATGCCGGCGAACGACGTGAGACAGGTGGCCCCGTGCGCGCCGTAGTAGAGCGCCTTGAGGGTGTGGTCTGAGGACGGCCAGGCCAGGATGAAGCCCGTGGCGTCCACGCCATCGACGCGGCTGCCGTCGTCGGTCAGTGCCGGTCCCTCGTTGGCGAGTGTCGCCTCGCCGAGCGGCGGCGCCTTCTGCACCGACGTGCCGGTCGCGTCCAGCCAGCCGATGTTGAGGTTCGCAGCGTTGTCAGGCTTGGCCGACCCGGTCCAGGCGACGGCGACCCGGCCGGCGACGTTGGTGAGGGCGGGGCGTCCGCTGCCGGTGTTCACGAGCTTCATGGCGAAGGTCTGGGCCGGCCCACCGGCGCACGTCCACTGCTGCAGGCTCGCGCCGCTGCTGGTGGAGACGTCGCGTACGTCGAGGCACTTGCCGCTGTTGCGTGCGACGAACTCGTAGCGACCATCGCCGAGATCGACGGCTAGCCACTGCTGGTTGCTGCCGCCGACATAGCTCCACAACTGCACGTCGGTGCCGTTGCCGGTCGCGCCGGGTCCGCCGGTGACATCCCAGCTGATGCTGCTGGCCTGCCGGCTGACGACCTTGTAGTAGCCGTCACCGACGCTGCGGAACTGCCACAGCTGGTTGTTCGCGGCGGGGTCGGCACAGTCCCGTTGCTGCAGGCGTGTCCCGTTGGCCGTGCCGCCGTCGGTGTCGATGCACATCTTGCTGTTGAGGTTGACGATCTGGAACCACTCGGCCACGTCGAGCGTTGCGCCGACTCGCTTGGTCGTGGCTGAGACGGAGTCAGCCCAAGCCGAGGTGTTGTTGGCGGGGTCACGCGCGGCGACCGAGTAGGTGTAGGTGGTGCCTGGGCTCAGGTTTGCGTCGGTGTAGGACGTCTGCATCGACATGGCGACCTGCTCGCCGTTGCGCGTCACGACATAGCCGTAGACACCGAGCCCGCCCGGATTGTCGGTCGATGCCGCCCAGCTCAGTGTCACCGTCGTGTCTGTCGTGGAGTCGACTCTCAGACCGGCCGGCACACTGGGGGCGGTGACGTCGACCATGCCGTCGTCGAGCGTCAACGTGGTGGTCGACGCGGAGTCCGACGGCAGGGAGGTGTTGCCTGCCGCGTCCTGCGCCGTGACGGTGTAGGCGTGCGTCTGCCCGGGGGAGAGCGCCGCGTCGGTGTAGGTCGTGCTGCTCGTCGTGCCGACCTGCGTGCCGTCACGCCACACCACATAGCCGGTCACCCCGACGGCGTCGGTCGATGCCGTCCAGTGCAGAACGATCTCGGTAGTCGAGGTGGCGGTGGCGGTCAGGCCGGTCGGCGTCGTGGGCGCTGTCACATCGGCTGCGCTGGTGGAGGCGGCGTACGCGGTCACCGACGACATCGCGACGGCTCCACCGAGGGCGAGGGCGACCGCTGCGATCAGCGAGACAGGGCGACGTCGCCACCGCCGGGAGTTGAGCGTGTGCCTGACGACGGCGTCGACCATGAACGAGCTCCTCAGAAAAGATTGTGGGGCAACCCGGGAGGCGAGGACGATCCACCCCATGCCGGTGCCGCGGCAGAGACGACAGAACAAACAGACGCTCTTGAAACGCTGAAACGTTCCTGAAGCATCGTGAAACGGAAGACAACCATGATCCACGGCAGGTTGTCAACGCTGCGACAGGCAGTCTGCGAGGACGACCGGTGTGGGTCTGCGGGCAACCGGTGGCGCGGCCAGGCTCGCCATCACCGCCCTGTCGGCACGCACCGATAAACAAATGTCGCAGGCTGACCGATCCGTGGCGCCGTGAGCGGCGAAGGCTTGGTGACGCCACACACTGCCACCGACAAAAGGATCTGACAATCATGCGCAACTCGCTTCGACTGGCAACTGGCCTATCTGCCCTCACGCTCGCAGCGACGGCGCTCGCCGGTTGCGGTTCTTCCGGCACCGACAATTCCAAGCCGTTGGCCAAGATCGACGCGTTGTCCGGTCAGAACACCGCGGTGGCGCTGGACGCAGGCTTCCTCACAGCTCTGACGACCCTGAAGCTCACCCCCGGCGTCGTCGGCGCGGCCAAGCTCGACGGGACGTCGCTATCCTTTCCGATCACGGGCGGCAACGTCACCTACTACAAGCCCTTCTCGCGCAGCCCGTATGTCACCGGTGACATCAAGCACGACGGCTCCGGCCTGTCGCTGACCGCAGGCGGCACCAAGGTGGAACTCACCAACTTCGACATCGACCCGGGCGGATCACGGCTCTATGGCGATGTCGACGTGAATGGCACCTCCGCTGCCAAGCACGCCTATATCTTCAACCTCGACGGCAGCACCCTGATGCCGCTGTCGACCCCGACGGACAGCACGGCTGTCCTCGAGGGAACCAAGGTCGAGATGTCCCCCGATGCGGCCTCGCTTCTGAACTCCACCTTCAAGACCGACGCGGTCAAGGAAGGCCTCCTCATCGGAATTGCCAAGATCACCGTCAACACCAAATAAGGGCAGCTCCACCCATTCGGTCCCATTCGGCTCATACGACCGGCCCACCGCCAGCGATCCTTCGCCGCGGTGGGCCGGTTTTGCGCCGTGGTGACGGAAGAGACGGCCCCGAAAGTCGCGGTTTGCCCCCGCTGTGCGTCACACTGGCGTGGTGTTCGGCATCCCCCGGCATTCCGGGGACACCGCATGACGGTGACTGAGGTCGCTCCGACGGCAGAGCAGCCGGTCGGGCGGCGCACCTTGCTGCGCACCTTGTCCTCGCTGGCGGTCCTGGTCATTCTCGCCATCCTGATGGTGCGCAACCGCGAAGCCCTTCGCGTCGGGGCGCACATCGTGCGCCAGGCCGAGGCTGAGTGGCTGGTCGTCGCTGCCCTTGGCACCTGCCTGCTCTGGGTCGCCGGCGCGGTCACCCAGCTCGGAGCGCTTGCCGTACGCCCCCCGCTGGGCCGCCTGCTCGCCGTCCAGATTGCCGCTTCGTTCGCCAACACACTGCTGCCGGCAGGCACAGGCGGCATGGCCGTCAACGTGCGCTTTCTGCGACGCAACGGCATGACGCGCGAGGCGGCGCTCGCCTCACAGGCGCTCAACTCGAGTGCCGGCGCCCTGACCCACATGGTCCTGCTCGCCATCGCACTGCTCACCGTGCCCCACGTCTTCGCCGACGCGACGAGCATGGCGCTGCCCGCCAACTCGGTGCTGGGCACCTGGGGCGTCCGCTTCGCCGCAGCCGGTTTCACCCTGCTGGCGGCGGCCGCGACGGCGCTCATCCTGCGCTGGGCGCCGGCCGACTCGCGCGCCGGGGCGGTGCGCCGACGGCTCGTCACGCTCCTGACGTCGCTGCGGGGTGAGCTCGGTGCGCTACGGGCCGTGCTGCGTGACCCGCGCCGCGGTGTGCAGCTGTGGGCGGGCTCCGTGAGCGTCCCGCTCATCCACGCCCTCGTCCTGGTCGCCGTGCTGCATGCCCTGTCGTTCCCGCTCACGACGGCGCGCGTCGTGCTCATCTATCTCGCCGCGTCGGCCATCAGCGCGCTGGTGCCTTCCCCCGGCGGTGTGGGGGCGCTCGATGTGACGCTCTCAGCCGCCCTCGTCGCCGCTGGAGTTCCCACTGCCACTGCACTGGCGACCGTGCTGATCTATCGCCTGATCACGGTCTGGGGCACGCTCGTCCCCAGTGCCTGCGTGCTCGGGATCCTGCTCCGCCGCCGCGTGATCTGACCCATCGCGGCGAGCAGGCCGGTGCGGCCGGTGACGAGTCCGGTCAGCAGCGCACACGCCAGTGCGACAGCGACACCCGCGAAGACATCGAGCACATAGTGGTTGCCCGTGAGCACGACCACAGCCGTGGTCAGCAGCGGATAGAGCGCGCTCACCAGGCGCACCCACAGGGGGCGGCTCAGCGTCACGCCGACAAGTGCCACCCATGTCGCCCATGCCAGGTGCAGGGAGGGCATCGCTGCGTACGCCGCCGCCTGCACCGGGCCCACCGGTGCGGTGCCGAGACCGGCGTCCGCGACGGAGTCGACGAACCCGCCGCCGGGGAGCAGCCGAGGCGGCATGACCGGCAGCCAGAAGAACACGGCGAGCGCGACGAGGTTGATGACGACCAGGGCGTTGCGGGCGGCGCGGTAGATGATCGGGCGCTTCCACCAGCACCACGCCAGCAGGCTCAACGTGACGCTGAGGTGTGCCGCTTGGTACCAGCAGCCCGCGACGATCTCCGCGACGGCGTGACGGCTGAGCCAGTGGTTGGCCGAGAGCTCGACGTCGAGGTGCAGCACCCGCTCGACGCGCAGCACGTCGAGGGCGTTGGACAGCGCGTCGCCGCTGCGCACGTCGGCGAGCGAGCGCACGTTGTCATAGATGCGCACGAGGACAGCGACGATCAGGAGCTCACCGAGGAGCAGGGGACGCAGTCGCGCGCGTCGGCGCTCGAGCAGGCGCGTGACCACGGGGGGAATCGTCATGCCGACCGCGCGTCGCGAATGACGGGCAGGCCACCCGTGGCGCCGGCCGCGAGATAGGCGTCGTCGGTGCGGGCCAGGACCGCGTCCCAGGTGTGGCTGGTGACGGTGGTGCGGTTGTGCGCCACGATGCGGTTGCGGCGCGGGTCGTCGCTGACGAGTGAGGCCAGGGCGCGCGACATGGCGGCGTCGTCGTGCACGAGCAGCCCTTCGGCGCCGTGCCTGACGAAGCTGCGGATGCCGCTGTCGGCGCGTGCCACCACTGCCAGCCCGGCGCTGCGGGCCTCGAGCGCCGCGATGCCGAAGGACTCGAGGATCGCCGGGGCGACGAAGATGTCGGACCGCGCGAACAGCGCGTGGATCTCCTCGCGGGTGCGCCGGCCCGCGAAGGCGACCCAGTCGGTCATCTCGTGCCGCTCGACGAAGCGCTTCATGCGGGGCATCAGCGGGCCGTCGCCCACGACCACGACGCTCATGGTCCGACCGGCAGGCAGCTGGGCGTGCGCCTCACGCAGCAGGCGCAGCAGGGGCATCGGTCGCTTGCGTGCCGACAGCCGCATGACGGCGGCGACCACGACATGGTCGGGCTCGCGCGGCGAGGGCGTCACGCGCCAGTGCAGCGGGTCGACCGCGTTGGGCAGGACGAGCACTCGTGCCCGGTCCCCGATCAGGCGGCGCAGCGGGTCGGCGGCCGCGTCACTGACCGCGGTCCACTGGATGGAGGAGCTCGACCACCGTCCGACGGCATCGAGCATGCGGAAGATCGGCGACACGTTGGACAGGATCGAGTGCAGGGTGAACACCGTGGGAATGCCCGTCGCGGCGGCCCACCGGGCGGCGAAGAACGCGAGCGGCGAGCCCACACCGGCGTGCACGTGGATGACGTCGTAGTGGCCGCTGCGCAGCACCCGCGGAATGGCCGCGACCGCGGCCGGGTGCAGGGCGTGCGGGTGCCGCAGCCCGTCGGTCAGCCGGTGCACGGTGACGTCGGAGTCCAGCTCGCGGTCGGCGCTGCTCCCGCTCGGGCTGGCGGTGACGACCTCGACGTCGTGGCCGTCCGCGAGCTGGCGGGTCGCCAGGTCGCGGACGTGCATCTCGATGCCACCCAGGCGCGGCAGATAGAAGTCGGTGACATGCGCGATCCTCACGCGGCCACCTGCGCCAGACTGCCCCGATGGCCTACACGCTGGTGTCGTTCCACGCGCATCCCGACGACGAGGCCCTTCTCACTGCGGGCACGCTGGCGCGGGCCGCAGCCGAGGGCCACCGCGTCGTGCTCGTGATGGCCACGGCCGGCGGTGCGGGCCTGGCTGCCTCCGACGTGCTGGCCCGCGGTGCGCTGCAGCAGCAGCGCACCGAGGAACTGCGCCGCTCGGCCACCGCGCTGGGCTGCGCGCGCGTCGAGTGGCTCGGCTATGCCGACTCGGGCATGGCCGGTGCGGTGGTGCCGCCCGACGCCTTCGCGGCCGCCGATGTCGACGAGGCTGCCGAGCGGTTGGCGCGCATCCTGCGCGAAGAGCGCGCCGACGTCCTCACCATCTATGACGAGCGCGGCGGCTATGGCCACCCTGACCACGTCGCCGTCACGCGGGTGGGTGCCCGCGCGGCGCAGCTGGCAGGCACCCGCGTCGTGCTCGAGGCCACGGTCGACCGCACGCAGCTGCTGCGCGCCGCCCGACTCGTGCATTGGCTCCCTCGTGTCCCTGCCGACTTCCGCCCCGACCGGCTCGCTGCCGCCTACTCGCCTCGCGCCGCCGTCACACACCGAGTTGATGTCGGTGCCGTGGTGGAGCGTAAACGAGCCGCGATGGCCGCTCATTCCTCCCAGGCGACGTCGGACGACGGGGTGCGCACCCTGGCGCTGTTCCTGCGCCTGCCCCGACCGTTGTTTCGTCGCGCCTTCCGCTATGAGTGGTTCACCGAGCGTGGTCGCGTCCCCGGACGTAGGAAAGAGGACGACGTCTTCGCCACCTTGCGGGGCGAAGACGCGTCCTCATCGTAGGGGACCCGAGGCCCCGAACAGCTCCGTACGACGGTCAGCTGGCGGTCGAGGTGCCGAGAGTCACCTGCGCCGTACGCGTTGCTCCGCCACGGGTGTAGGTGATCGTCACGACGGCCTTGGGGGTGCTGGCGCGTACGGCGACGATCAGGCTGTTCGCATCGGTGACCCGACGTGTGGCCACCTTGGTGATCACGTCGCCGGCCTGGAGGCCGGCTGTGGCGGCCGGGCCGCCCGCGGTCACGGAGCTCACGGTGGCCCCGAGTCCCGGCGCGCCGGTCGTGTCGCTCGCGGCGTCACCCACGCTGATGCCGATCTGGGCGTGCGTGGCGTGACCGGTGGCGATCAACTGGTCGGAGACCTTCTTCGCGTCGTTCGAGGGGATGGCGAAGCCGACGCCGATGTTGCCCGACTGGCCGCCTGCGGACGATCCGGTCGAGGCGATCGCGCTGTTGATGCCGACGACCTGCCCGGCGAGGTTGACGAGGGCGCCACCGCTGTTGCCGGGGTTGATCGCTGCGTCGGTCTGCACGGCGTCGATCACCGACTGCGCGCTGGCGCCGCTCTCACCGGTGGCGACGGGACGGTGCACGGTCGAGACGATGCCCTGCGTCACGGTGTTGGACAGCCCCAGCGGCGCGCCCACGGCGAGCACGGCCTGGCCGACCGAAAGCGCGTCGCTGTCGGCGAACGTCGCGGCCTTGAGACCCGTCACGCCGTCGACCTTGATGACGGCGATGTCGCTCGTCGCGTCGGTGCCGACGATGGTCGCGGACACGGTGCGGCCGTCGGTGAAGGTCACGTGCACGGTCCCGCCGGTCTTCGCGGCTGCCACGACATGGTTGTTCGTCACGATGTAGCCGTCGCTGCGCAGCACGATGCCGGAGCCGGTGTCCGACACGGGTTGTGACTGCTGCTGCTGTCCGAAACCGCCGCCGGCCAGCGGGTCGGTGCTGGTCGCCGCGGCCGCCGTACCGGTCACCTCGACGGTGACGACGCTCGGGGCGATGACGGCCGCTGCCGCCTGCGGTGTTCCTGCGGTGGCCCTGCTGCTCCCGCTTGGCTGGGCGCTGTCGTTGCCGCTCGTGAGAGGCAGGGAGGGCAGCACAGGCCCTGCGGGCGCGGCGAGCGAGCTGGCCGGGTCGGTGTGGCGCGCCTCGTAGTGCCCGGCATAGCCACCGGCGCCTGCGCCGGCGAGCAGGATCGCGACGGCGGCCAGCGCACTGCGGCCCCTCGGTGCCCGGGAGCGGGCCGGCGGGTTCGTGGGTGGCGGAGTTCCCGGCGGCAGCGGCGGTGTCCCGAAGGGCGACGAGGGGGTGGCGAAGCCGGCGTACGGCGCCTGGCCCGCGTGCGTGGGGGAATACACGGATGGCTGGCGAGCCGGCGTGACGACCTGCGTCAGGTCGAGTTCTGCGTGGGTGTCGGTCATGCGTCCAAGGTGTCCGCGAAGCCTGTGAGGTTGCTGTGCGCCCTCTGAGCCTGCGCTGTCAGTCGGCGCTGCCCTACACCGAGCCGGCCCTGGCACGAGGTGTAGGCCGTCACCCGCGGGTAGACCCCGGTCGCCAACCACACCGCAACGAGCTCCGGAGGACACCGTCATGAAGGCACTCGCCTGGCACGGCAAGCGCGACGTCCGCATCGACGAGGTGCCGGATCCCGTCATCGAGGATCCGACGGACGCCATCATCCGCGTCACCTCGACCGCCATCTGCGGCTCCGACCTGCATCTCTACGAGGTTCTCGGGGCTTATCTGCATGAGGGCGACATCCTCGGCCACGAGACGATGGGCATCGTGGAAGCGGTCGGAGCCGAGGTGACGAACCTTGCCGTCGGCGACCGGGTCGTCATCCCCTTCAACATCTCCTGCGGCCACTGCTGGATGTGCGAGCGTCAGCTGTTCGCGCAGTGCGAGACGACCCAGGTGAAGAGGTTCGGCAAAGGTGCGTCGCTGTTCGGCTACACCGAGCTCTATGGGCAGATTCCGGGCGGTCAGGCCGAGTTCCTGCGCGTGCCACAGGCGCAGTTCGGCCCGATCAAGGTCCCGAGTGGCCCCAGTGACCAGCGTTTCCTCTATCTGTCCGACGTCCTGCCGACGGCCTGGCAGGCGGTGCGCTATGCCGACACCCCCCGTGGCGGCACTCTGGCGGTGCTGGGCCTCGGCCCGATCGGGCAGATGGCGGTGCGCGTCGCCCGCCAGCAGGGTGTCGAGCGGATCCTCGCCGTCGACAGCGTCCCGGCTCGGCTCGCGATGGCGCAGAAGTACGGTGCAGAGATCGTCAACCTCGACGACTCCGACAACATGGCCGACACGCTGATCGAGCTCACGAAGGGTCGCGGCCCCGACTCGGTCATCGAGGCCGTCGGCATGGAGTCGCACGGTGGTGCCAGCTCCGCGATCGGCAAGGTGGGACAGGCAGCGGCCGGCCTGCTGCCCGATGCTGTGGCGAAGCCGTTCGTCGACAAGGCGGGCATCGACCGGCTCGACGCCCTGCTGACGGCGTTCAAGGCGTGCCGCCGCGGTGGCACGGTGTCGATCTCCGGTGTCTACGGCGGCGAGCAGGACCCGCTGCCGATGATGGAGATCTTCGACCGCGGCCTGCAGATCCGCATGGGTCAGGCGCACGTACGCCGGTGGACCGACGACATCCTCCCGCTGGTGCTCGACGACAGCGACCCACTGGGCACCGAGGACTTCGCCACCCACCTGCGACCCCTGTCGGAGGCGCCAGCTGCCTACGAGATGTTCCAGAAAAAGGAGGACAACTGCATCAAGGTCGTTCTTCAGCCCTGAGCCGGTGCGCCGCCGTCGGGCACCGGTCGGCGAACGCCGAACGCGGAACGCCCGGCCGTCGCGATCGCGAGTGCCAGCGCGGCCGTGACGGCCGAGGCGAGGGGAAGGCTGCGCAGCCGACCGTGCGACACGATGATGCTGCCGAGCCCCGAGCCGGTCACGATTCCCACCCGGAACATGAGGCTGTGCAGCGCCGTCACGGTTTCGACCCCTCTGCCCGTGCCGCGGCGCAGCGAGCTCAGGAACATGAGGAACGCCGCGAGGGCCAGTCCGACGCCCCAGAGGGCGACCGCGGCATAGGTCAGCCACGACCACGCAGCGGCGAGCCGCACGAGCACCAGCGCGACGGCGAGCAGTGTCATGGCGCAGAGCAGCGTGGCTTGCGGGTGACGGTCGGCGAGCCGCCCGCCTGCCAGGCTGCCGATCACCGAGGCGAGGCCGTAGACGCAGAGCACCCAGCGAATGCGGCTGTCGGGCAGGCCGATCTCCTCCACCAGATATGGCGTGAGGTAGGTGAACGCGGCGAAGTGGGCCGCCACCGTCACCGCGGTGACCGTGAAGATCAGCTGCAGGCCCCGTGACCGCAGCGCCGTCCCGACGCTGTCGGCCCCCCGAGCGCCGGCGACGGCACGTGCGTCGACCTCGGCCACTGCGTGCGGGCAGCGGGGGGAGCAGCCGTCGCAGCGCCACGGCGAGAGCGAGCGCGACGCACCCGACCAGCACCATCGCTGCACGCCAGCCTGCCCACTGCCCGAAGCCGGTCGCCAGCGGCACTCCCACGACGAAGGCCACCGAGGTCCCGAGCGCGATCCGGCTGACGGCGTGCGCGGTCCGGTCGGGCGGTGAGACGCGGGCGGCCGCGGATGAGGCGATCGCGAAGAACAGGCCGTGGGCGACGGCCGCGGCGCCGCGGGAGGCGAAGAGCAGCTCGAGGTCCGGGGCGAGCGCGCCGGCGAGGTTCGCCACGGCGTACGCCAGCACCGCCCACGTCACCACGGTGCGCCGGTCGTGCTCGGCCCCTGCTCCGGCTCAGCCACCGGGCCATCTTCGCTGGCGGCGGTGTCCGCCGGGCCAGCGGCACCTACGCTCGCAGGGTGGACCGGGAGGGACGAGCGGGAGGTGGCGGGCGGCTCGCGCGGCGCGAGCAGGCCCTGGCCGAAGCCGTAGCGGCACGCGACGAGGCGGCTGACGCGTTCTATGCCATGGACCGCGCCCAACGAGACACGCGCGTGCGCGTCGACGCCTTCACCGGGCTGGCTGCCGGCTCCCCCAGCGCGACCCGGGCCCGCAGCGAGTTCGACCAGATCAACGCGTGGGCCGATGACGCCTCGCGGGCCTACATCGACGTGCTGGACAAGCACCCGCTCGAGGCCGCAAACCCTGGTCGTCATCCCGCCACCACCGTGGACCTGCCCGCCACGGCTGCAGCCGTCGCGGCGTTCCACCAGATCGTGCCGGCGCTGCTGACCTGCGAGGCCAACTTCACCCGCTACACCGAGCGGTTCGCGAGCGAGCTGGCGCGCGTCGAGCGAGAGCTCGCAGCTGTGCCGAGCCGTGTCGTCACGGCGCGCGAGGCCCTCGCGGCGGCTCGGGCCGAGCTGGCGAGGCTGCCGGAGCTCGGCCTCGTCTCCCGGGCCGCCACCGAGGCGTGGGGCAATGCCGAGACGGCGGCTGCCCTGCTCGACGCGGGCGCGGCGTCGCTCGGCGTCGCAGGCATGCTGCGCCAGGCGCAACAGGTGACGGCGCTGGCGCAGCGTGCGCAGGCGCTGGCCGCCGAGGCCCCCCGGCGTCGCCTCGACCTCGGTCACCGGCTCACGTCGCTGCGCACCCGCGTGTCCGCCGCCGAGAACCGGGTGGGCATGGTGGACGACCAGCTCAGCGAGCTCCGTCGCCGCTATGTCGAGGGTTGCTGGGCAGACCTCACCAGCACCGGCGCGACCGTCGCCGGCGCGTTGCGTGCCGCCAGGGCACACCTGCGCGAGGCCGAGGAGCTCGCGGACGCCCACGACTGGGAGTCCGCCACCGAGCAGGTCCCGCTGATCACCGTGGCGGTGGCGCAGGCCGAGCAGGCCGAGCGTGCCGTGATCGACCGGCGGCGCGAGCTCGCCGAGGTCGAGAGCGACCCCCAGCCACGCATCGACGTGGCGCGCTTCGCCGTGCGCGACGCCCAGCGTCTGGTCATGGGGGGCCGTGACGTCGTCGCGAGCGGCGAGCAGTCCTACATCGCGCAGCTCGACGCCCTTGCCGCCCGGCTCGACACCGTCCGGGGGCGGCTGCAGGGAACTCATCCCGACTACAGGTCGTTCCTGCGAGAGCTGGCCGACGTCGTCGAGCAAGCCCGCGCCCTCGTGGTGCGGGTGCGGGAACAGCGCGGGAACTCCTGAGACCTGGGAAACCTGCGTTCTGTCGCCGCTCGGCGCTAGGCTCGCAAACGGTCGGCCGCAGCGGGCATGGATGCCCGCCCGACCATTGCCTGGCTCTTGTTCAGCGGGCACACATGCACCAGATGGAGGGCTCGTGGGCGTCAGCCTCAGCAAGGGCGGCAACGTCTCCTTGACCAAGGAGGCCGGTTCCGCAGGTCTCACCGCAGTTCTCGTGGGGCTCGGATGGGACGCGCGGTCGACGACCGGCACCGACTTCGATCTCGACGCGTCGGCGATCATGTGCGGCGCCGACGGGAAGGTCGTCGACGACCAGCACTTCGTCTTCTTCAACAACCTCAAGAGCCCCGAGGGCTCGGTGGAGCACACCGGCGACAACAAGACCGGTGAGGGCGAGGGCGACGACGAGGCCATCAAGGTCGCCGTGGCGACCGTCCCCGCCAACGTCGAGAAGATCGCTTTCCCGGTCTCGATCTATGACGCCGACACGCGCTCGCAGAGCTTCGGGCAGGTCCGCAACGCCTACATCCGCGTGGTCAACCAGGCCAACGGCACCGAGCTCGCGCGCTACGACCTCAGCGAGGACGCCTCGACCGAGACGGCCATGGTCTTCGGAGAGCTCTATCGCAGCGGCGCCGAGTGGAAGTTCCGCGCGGTCGGTCAGGGTTATGCCTCGGGCCTGCGCGGCATCGCCCAGGACTTCGGGGTCGGCGTCTGAGCACCGGCGCGTTCGCTCCGGCTGCCGCCCGCAGCCGCTGACAGGCGGCCCGGCCCACCACTTCGGACCGGGCCGCCAGCTCCGTGTGACCCTCGATGAGAGCGGAAGAGTCCTGTGCTGCTGAAGACGTTCGGCTGGTCCCTCGGCATCACGGTGGTCGGGCTCGGCGCCGCCCTCGTGCTGGGTGGGCCGAATGCGTTCGCCCTCGTGCTGATCCTGTCGATCCTCGAGATCTCGCTCTCGTTCGACAACGCGGTCGTCAACGCCAAGGTGCTCGGTCGCATGAGCGCCTTCTGGCAGAAGATCTTCCTGACGGTCGGCGTCGCCATCGCGGTCTTCGGCATGCGGCTCGTGTTCCCGCTGCTGATCGTGGGCATCACGGCCAAGCTCAACCCCGCTGACGCGATCTCACTTGCACGCAAGGGTGGCAGCGTCCACGAGGCGGGCACCTATGGCAACCTGCTTCATGCGGCTCATCCGCAGATTGCTGCGTTCGGCGGCATCTTCCTGCTGATGCTGTTCCTCGACTGGGTGTTCGAGGACCGTGAGAACACCTGGCTGAGCTGGCTCGAGCGGCCGCTGATCCGCATCGGCAAGCTCGACCAGCTCACCGTCGTGATCGCCGCCATTGCTCTTGTCCTGGCGGCGGAGCTGGCTGCGCCGGCCGACAAGGTCAGCGACGTGCTCCTCGCCGGCATCCTCGGCATGGTGACCTACCTGCTCGTCAACGGTCTTGGGGCCTTGTTCGACACCGGTGACACCGACGACACCGACGACGGTGAAGACTCGTCGATTCCTGCTGCGGTGGGGCTGGTCGGCAAGGCAGGGCTGTTCTCGTTCCTCTATCTCGAGGTGCTCGACGCGTCGTTCTCCTTCGACGGGGTGATCGGTGCCTTCGCCATCACCAGTGACATCTTCATCATCGCCACGGGACTGGGCATCGGCGCGATGTACATCCGCTCGCTCACGGTCTATCTGGTGCGAGCCGGCACGCTCAACGAATACGCGTTCCTCGAGCACGGCGCCCACTGGGCGATCGGTGCGCTTGCCGCGATCCTGCTGGTGAGCATCGGCCACGAGGTCAGCGAGATCATCACGGGCCTCGTCGGAGTCGCCTTCATCGGCGCAGCGCTGTTCTCCTCCGTGCGGCGCAACCGACGCGAAGCCAGCGAGGCGACCCGCCTCGACCTCCCCGAGCAGACACCCACGTCTCAGCACACCAACTTCTGAAGAGAGAGCCGGCGTCAGATGGCGATCGATTATACGAAGTCCAGTTCAGGTGAAGAGCCGACGTCGACTTCCTCGGCACGTTCCGGGTCAGGCGTGTCCCTGAGCAAGGTGACGCTCACCAAGTCGTCCCCGACCGTGTCGCTGGCCAAGTCGTCCCTCGGCGGCATCCTGCGCGTGAACCTCAACTGGAGCGCGCGGCCCGCGGGTGCGTCGTCCGGCGGCGGGTTCCTCAAGAAGCTGCGCGGATCACCGGCCATCGACCTCGACCTCGCCTGCCTCTACGAGCTCGACGAGGGCAAAGGTGTCGTCCAGGCCCTCGGCGGGTCGTTCGGGGTGGAGCTGACCGACTCCACCAAGCCGGTCATCAAGCTCGACGGGGACGACCGTTCGGGCAGCAACACCGGCGGCGAGAACCTGCTGATCGACCTGGGTCAGCTCGCGCACATCAAGCGCATCCTCGTCTTCACCTTCATCTACGAAGGCGTCGCCAACTGGGCGGCTGCCGACGCGGTCGTCACCCTGCACCAGCCCGACGGTCCGCAGATCGAGGTACGCCTCGACGAGCACGACCCGTCGTCGAGGTTCTGCGCCATCGCCCTGCTCGAGAACGTCGGCGGCTCGCTGTCGGTGCGCCGTGAGGTCCGCTACATTCAGGGCTCGCAGCGGGCGATGGACGAGGCCTACGGCTGGGGTCTGGCGTGGGCGCCGGGGCGCAAGTGAGCGCTGGCGGTGAGGAGCCCGTGACGATCGCACCGTGGCTGTCGGTGGCCGACGCGACGTTGGGGCTCGCGTTCTACGTCGCCGCGTTCGGCGCCGAGGAGCTTTCTCGCCTCGCTGACGACGGCGTCATCCAGGTGGCGCAGCTCGCGATCTCCGGTGCCCCGTTCTGGATCCAGCGGGAGCCCGACGGCACGCCTCACGCGCTCGGTGGCAGGTCCCCCGTGCGGTTGCTGCTGAGCGTCACCGATCCCGACGCGTGCTTCGCCCGCGCTGTGGGCGCCGGTGCCACCGAAGTGTCGCCGGTCATCGAGGAGCACGGGTGGCGCGTGGGTCGCGTCGCCGACCCGTCGGGTCACCACTGGGAGATCGCCCGCCGGCTCGAGGACTCTTGAGCTGGGAGCTCGTGCGATCGGTGCCGGGCACCGGCCCCCCACCTGCTCCGTCGGGGCGGGCCACCGGTCGCACGGAACCTGGTTGCCTACGTGCTCGACCGGGCCGCCCAGCTTGACGCCAGCGAGGCGGATCTCGAAGAAACCGGCCAGTCTGTGCCTGCCCGTGCCTGCCCGTGCCTGCTCGTGCCTGCCCGACCGCCACAGCCACGAAGGGGATCGACCCTGTGACCACCCCCACCATCGACGTCGCCACGCTGCTCGCCCGTCTCGCCGCGCAGGAGACGCTCACGGTCGTGGACGTGCGCACCGCCGAGCAATATGAGTCCGTCCACATCGCCGGCGCTGTGAACGTCCCGCTCGACATGCTGACGCAGCACGCCGACGAGGTCGCCAGGCACTTCGCCGGGCACCCCGACGGCAGCGTGGTGCTTGTCTGCCAGTCAGGCACCCGTTCCGAGCAGGCCCGTCAGCACCTCGCCGCAACCGGCCTGCCGAGCCTGCCCGTGCTCGCCGGCGGCACCAGCGCCTATCTCGCTGCGGGCGGCGAGGCAGTGCGAGGCCGCGACCGCTGGGCACTCGAGCGCCAGGTCCGCCTCGTCGCGGGCAGCATCGTCGCCGCCAGCACACTGGCGAGTGTGCGCTGGCCCAGGGCCCGGTTCCTCGCCGGCGCCATCGGCACCGGCCTGACCGTCGCCGCGCTCACCGACACCTGTGTCATGGGCCGCGCTCTCTGCGCGCTGCCCTACAACCGGGGCCCGCGCCGCACCGCCGATCACACCGTCGCCCAGCTGCAGCGGCCGCCGCTGGGCTCAGCTGCTTAGCGCGATATCGCGTCGCGCATGCACGGTGATCGCCTTGTCGAGCGAGCTGGTGTGCAGCGAGTCGAGACCGCCCGACTCGCAGCACACGAGGGCAAAGCTGCCGTGCAGTGCCTTGATGCGCCGGGCGGAGGAGATCAGCACCGACAGGGCCGCGTCCTCGATGTCGAGGGCGCCCACCAGGTCGACGACGACGCGCGGTTCGCCGCTCAACGCCGCGATAGCGAAGACCTCGCGCTGCACCGCTTCGGCGTCATCGCGCCCGAAGCACGTGGTGAGGACTTCGATGACATAGGTGCCCGACAACGGATCACTGGTCGTGGTGACAGTCACGAGGCTCCGTACGAAGGGTTGGCAGACCACGAGGGGGACGCCTCCAACGATGAGGCGTACGACGCCCGCTGTCTAGCGGTTCTCGCTCAAGAGGCCCTTCTGCCGTGCCTGCGTGAGCCAGGACGGGTATTCCGTCATCAACAGGTCGAACAGCTGGTCGTCGCTGAGGTTGCCAGGGTCGGACACGGCGAAGAAGTCGGCGTTGTCGAGATAGCGACCCGGCATGTCGTCGAGCTCCTCGAGGAACTGGAACGCGCGGGCACCACCCACCGGAGCCGGTCCGCTCTTGGCGAGGTCGACCGACTTCGAGGAACGCCCGATGGCCATGAACTGCCAGAACAGCGGCTCGTAGGAGCTCGAGACGACCTGCGCGCGTGCACCCTGCTCGTCGAAGGTGGCGCCGTCGGTCACGAACATGACATAGACCGGCATGCCCTTCAGTGGCGCACTGCGCGGCGCCGACGAGCCGAAGTAGTGCTCGCGGATGAGCGCCATCGCCTTTCCGTAGTAGGTCGAGGGCTCCAGCCCGTATCTCTTCAGCGCCTCCGGCACGTAGGTCGCGTAGCCGTCGAGATCCATCGCGCCGGCCTGGTGGGCGTTGGCGCCGAAGAGGAAGCAGTCGATCGAGGCGTCGTCGTCGAACCGCATGCCGAGCGCGAGGACGCGCTCGGCCAGCTCCTGGATCGCCCCGCGTCGATAGAGCGCGGCCATCGAGCCGGAGATGTCGAGGCAGAGCGCGACGCGGGCCGTGTGCTCACCGAGGCCTTTCTTCTCCAACGACACCGCGGCACGTTTCGTGAGATCGAGCAGCTTGCGGTCGCCCTTGCTCTCGAGCTTCTTCTCGAGGTCGACCAGCTTCTGCTTCTTCAGCGAGACCGCGGGAGCAACCGGCACCGAGGGCGCGGCGGGGGTCTCGTCGACGGAGATGCCGAAGTCGGTGGCGAGCCCGGCGAGGCCCGAGGCGTAGCCCTGGCCCACCGCGCGCACTTTCCATGCCCCGGCCCGGCGATAGAGCTCACCGAACACGAATGCCGTCTCCGTCGTGGCGTCCGCGATGTCGAAGCGGGCGAGCTCCGCGCCGCTGCCGCCATCGAGGACCTGCAGCGAGAGGCCGGGCACCTGCCCGAACGTCCCACCGTCGGCCGAGGCCGCGACCACGATGCGCTCGATGGCGCTCTCGAGCCGGGCCACGTCCACCGCGAGGGTGTCGCTGCTCTGCATGCCGGTCTGCTTGCCCACGTGGCGCACCGCACCCGAAGCGTGCGTGGGCTGGTTGTAGAAGACGAAGTCGGCGTCGGAGCGGACCCTGCCCGACCCGGTGAGCAGCAGCACCGACGCATCCACGTCCGGGACCCCCGGACCGGGACGCCAGGCCACGACGACGCGCACGTCTGTGGCCGGCAGCGGGACGTTGGAACCCTTGGACATCGTCGTCATGACCTCAGCCTGCCAGCGTTCGACGATAGTTGTCGCCCGGGGTTGCCGAGGGCCGCTACCGTCGTGACCGGTGCCGATCCCGACAGTCGGGTCGCGCGTGAGGGGGAGCGGTGAAGCACTTCGAGCATCTGGGCGAGGAGGCGCTCGAGCGCCTGTTCTTCCACCAGCCGCAGCCCCTGTCACGGGACGGCAAGCTCGAGACCCTGTCGATGGCCCTCGGTGCCACGCTCTATCTGCCGGCCGACCGCCCCGCGCTCGCCGACGATCTCGTCCGGCGCGCCGCCCAGGGCGTCATGAGCGCAGTCGTGTGCCTCGAGGACTCGATAGCCGACGCGGCGGTTCCGCAGGCGCAGCGCAACGCCGTCACCCACCTGCGGGCCTACGCCCGTGGCGGCCTGGCCGACGCACCGATGGTCTTCGTGCGCGTACGCCATCCCGACCAGGTCGGCGAGATCGTGTCGGCGCTCGGCGACGACGCCGGCGTGCTCACGGGCTTCGTGCTCCCGAAGTTCACCGACAGCAGGGGCGCCGACTACCTCGACCAGATCGCGCTCGCCTCGCTGACGAGCGGCACGCGGCTGCTCGCGATGCCGGTGCTCGAGTCGCCGGAGGTCATCCACCGCGAGACCCGCACCGAGACCCTTGTCGGCATCGCCCAGCTGCTCGCCAAGCACCGCGAACGCGTCCTCGCCGTGCGCATCGGGGCCACCGACCTGTGCGGCACCTACGGCATCCGTCGCACGCGTGACCTCACCATCTGGGACGTCATCCCGGTCGCGCAGGTTATCGCAGACATCGTCAACATCCTCGGCCGTGACGACGACTCGGGGTTCTGCATCACCGGCCCCGTGTGGGAATACTTCAGCAGCAGCGAGCGGCTCTTCAAGCCGCAGCTGCGCGAGACGCCCTTCCAGGAGCACGATGCGCGCGGTCTGCGCCAGCACCTGCTGACCCGCGACGCAGACGCGCTCATCCGCGAGATCGTGCTCGACCGCGCCAACGGGCTCACCGGCAAGACGGTCATCCATCCGACTCACGTCCCGATCGTGCACGCGCTCTCGGTCGTGACGCACGAGGAATACGAGGACGCGAGCGACGTCGTCGCCGAGGACATGGTCGGTGGCGGCGTCAAGGCCTCGGGCTACCGCAACAAGATGAACGAATCGAAGCCACACAGTCGCTGGGCGCGTCGCACCCTGCTGCGAGCCCGTGTCTTCGGTGTCGCAGCGCCCGACGTGACCCTGGTCGACCTCCTGGCAGCCGGCGTCGACGCGTGAGCCCCCGCTCCGCCAGGGTCGCCGCCCCTCCCGGCTGGACCGGTCAGTGGGTTGCCGAGCGCCTCGGCGTACGCCTTGTCACCGACCTCCGTCAGGGGGCCGACGTCGCCCCGACGCCGACCCAGCTGACCGACCTGCTCGGACTGGCCCTACGCCGCAACCCCCGACGCGCCCATTTGCTGGTGTCCACCGTGCTGGGAAAGCACGTGCCCGCCGACCCCCGTGAGGTCCATGGCGCCGGGCTCAGGCTCGGTGCCCGGGTCGCAGCGGTGCTGAGCGGGGCGGGTGCGTCCTGCCCGCCCGGCACGCTGGTCCTGGGCTACGCCGAGACGGCCACCGGCCTGGGGGGCAGCGTCGCCGCGGCCCTCGATGCCGCCTACCTGCACTCGACCCGGCGTGAGGTGCCCGGCGTGCCTGCAGTGGCGGGCTTCGAGGAGGAGCACTCCCACGCCACGAGCCATCGGTTGCTGCCGGGGGACGCGTCGCTGCTCGCCCGGCCGGCGCCGCTCGTGCTGGTCGACGACGAGCTCTCGACCGGACGCACGGCGCTCAACACCATCGCGAGCCTGCACGCGCTGTTCCCGAGGGAGACCTATGTCGTTGCAGCGCTCGTCGACCTGCGCGGTGGCGAGGACGTCGCGCGGTTCGGGCAGACCGCCGAGCAGTTGCACACCTCGATAGAGGTGGTGTCGCTGGTGCGCGGCAGTGTCGAGCTGCCGCCCGACGTCCTGGCCGTCGGGGCAGAGCTGGTGGAGGCGATCGGGTCACCGTCCGCCACACCGGTGCGTCCGGGCGCCCACGCGGTGCCCGTCGACGTGGGCTGGCCCGTGCAGCTTCCCGAGTCGGGCCGCCACGGGCTGCTTCCCGCGCAGCGGCTGTCGCTCGACGACCTCATGGCGGCGATGGGCCAGCGGCTGGCCGGCGCACTCGCCCGCCTGGGGCTCGGCGGTGAGGCGTGGGTCCTCGTGCTGGGCACCGAGGAACTCATGGAGGCGCCGTTGCGCCTCGCGCTGGCGCTGGCGCAGCGACCCGATGCACCGACGGTGCGGTTCTCCACGACGACCCGCTCGCCCGTGGTCGCGGTCGACGACCCGACCTACGCCATCCGCACCGTGCTCCGCTTCCCGGCGCACGACGGCGAGACGGGCGACCGGTTCGCCTACAACGTCGTCCCGTCTGCCGGGGAGCCGCCGTGGGACGCCATCGTCATCGTGGTCGACACCGTGTCGGTGCCGGACGCGCTGCAGGCCCCCGGCGGACTGCTCGAAGCGGTCGGTGCAGCGACGCCGCACCTGTTGCTCGTGACGCTGCCTGTCGCGCCCGTGCTCGTCGCGACCCGCGCCGCGAAGTCGTCGTGACGACGCCGCCCGTGCAGCAGCACCCCTTGCAGGGCCCCGAGTTCGGCTCCTACGCCCCCGACGACGTGCGGTGGCTGCTCACCGACCTCTCGCATGTGCCGCTCGAGGCGCCCACCGAAGAACGGGAGGAGGCGGTGCAGAGCGGGGGAGCGCACTACGCCGAGTCCCTGCCGGTGGAATACCAGCCCGGTGCCGACTACCAGCGGCTCTTCGCCGCGGCGCTCGATGCCTCGGCTGCCCGCCTCGCGCACGACGTCGGCGTGGTGACCGAGATCGTGCTCGCCGAGCGTGGCGACGACGTGGTGCTGGTCAGCCTCGCGCGCGCCGGCACGCCGGTCGGCATCCTCATGCGTCGCTGGGCGCAGCGACGCGAGCTGAGTCTGCCCCACTACGCGATCAGCATCGTGCGTGGCCGGGGTATCGACTCGGCCGCGCTGGCGTGGCTGGCGGCTCACCACGACCCGTCCCGCGTCGTGTTCGTCGACGGGTGGACAGGCAAGGGCGCCATCGCCCGCGAGCTCGCGCACGCCGTGCAGGCGCACAACGCGGCGACCGGGCACGCGTTCGACCACGACCTCGCGGTCGTCGCCGATCCCGGAAGCTGTGTTCGCGTGTTTGGCAGCCGCGACGACTACCTCATCGCGTCGGCCTGCCTCAACAGCACGGTGTCCGGCCTCGTGAGCCGCACGGTGCTCAATGACAAGGTCCTGCTGCCTGGCCAGTTCCACGGCGCGAAGTTCTACACCGAGCTGGCGGCCGCCGACGTCTCGTCGGTGTTCCTCGATGCCGTGTCGGCGCGCTTCGACGACGTCGCCGACGATGTCGCGGTCGACTGGCCGCGCGTCGTGGCGAGCGACCGCACTCCGACGTGGCAGGGCTGGGCCGCCGTGGAGGACATCAGCGAGCGCTACGACGTCGGAGACGTCAACCTCGTCAAGCCGGGAGTCGGTGAGACGACACGCGTCCTACTGCGACGGGTGCCGTGGAAGGTGCTGGCACGCAAGGATGCGGCTGCCGAACTCACGCATGTGCGGCTGCTGGCGGAGGAGCGCGGCGTGCCGGTCGAGATCGTCGACGACCTTCCCTACAGCTGCGTGGGCATCATCCATCCGCGGTTCACCCGTGGCGCGACGGGAGCATCCGGCACCAGTGTGCTGACGGCTTGATGACTTCTCGACACGATGGCGCCCGGCAGGTCGTGGCCGCCTGCGACCTCGACCGGACGCTGGTCTACTCCGCGACCGCCCTGGCGCTGCGGGGGAACGACGCCGACGCCCCTGAGCTGCTTGTTGCCGAGGTCTATTCCGGCAAGCCGCTGTCGTTCCTCACGCGCCGCGCAGGCAAGGCGCTGTCGGCGCTGAGCGAGATTGCGTGGTTCGTGCCCTGCACCACGCGCACGCGTGAGCAGTACGCCCGAATTAGACTTCCGGTGTCGACGCCCGAATATGCCGTATGCGCCAATGGCGGGTTCATCCTCGTCGACGGCAAGCCGGACCAAGCGTGGAGTGAGGCCGTACGCGCTCGGCTCGACGACCAGAGCGCGCCACTGGGCGAGATGGCCGCCCACCTGCGCACTGTCTGCGACTACGCCTGGACGAAGAAGCTACGGATCGCTGAAGAGCTCTTCGTCTATGCCGTTGTCGAGCGCGCCGAGCTGCCGTCGGGATTCGTCGCGGAGCTGACGGCCTGGTGCGCCCCTCGTGGCTGGGACGTGTCGCTGCAGGGACGCAAGCTCTATTGCGTGCCGGCGTCGCTGACGAAGGGCAAGGCGATCGCCGAGGTGGCTCGGCGCACGGGGGCGAGCACGGTGCTCGCCGCGGGCGACTCGCTGCTCGACGCCGAGCTGCTCGACAGCGCCGACGAAGCGGTGCGCCCGGCCCACGGCGAGCTCCATGACATCGGCTGGCGCCGTGAGCACCTGACCGTGACGCGCACGGTGGGAGTGTCCGCAGGTGAGGAGATCGCGCAGCTGCTGCTTGCGCGCGCCCGTTCGCTCAGGGCTGCTGCGACATCAGTCGCTGCGCAATGACCTGCTGCAGATGACCGAGGCCGGTCTGGTCGAGACCGTGCAGCTGGCTCTCGAGCTGGCGCACCAGCGCCGGGTCCTGACGAGGCTGCTCCGATGACTGCAGCAGCACGGTGCCGGTTCCGGTGAAGTCGAACTGGCGTTCCTCGCCCGACTGCATGCCGAGCACCATGCCGGACATCGCGCCGAGGAACCCCTGCATCCAGCCGGCGTCGTAGTGGTGGCTGGGTGACGGGCAGTCAGCCCAACCCAACAGCGCCTCGGGATCGACCCGCATCGGCGGCTCCATGAAGATGACCGGCCCGTTCGACGACGCGAGGAACTTGCCGGTGCCGATGAGCGTCAGGAAGCCGGGCACGATCGACTGCTTGAGCTCGAGGCCCATCTCGAAACCGAGCAGGTTCGAGGCGCGGATCGTGAGGTTGCCGGCCTCGAGGTCGTAGGAGTTGATGTCGAAGCCGCGGTCGCCGATGATGACCTTGCCCTGACCCGAGACGACGACCCAGTCGTTGGCATAGAGCGGGCTGGAGAACCGCGACGCCACGACCGCGGCCATGCTCGTGACGGCGAGCGCCTCGAAGTTGGCGGTGCCGTAGTAGGCGATCATCGCGCCCTTGCGCGTGAACCACGGCTGCGCAAGGTCGAAGCAGAAAGCGTAGGGATTGACGTTGTCGTTGAACGGCAGCGTCTGCGGGTTGAGGATCGTGGGCGTCATCGTCGTTCTCCCGCTCTAGAGCTTGCGCTCGGACGCCTGGACGAAGACCGTGCCCTGGCCGGTCACCTTGAGCTGCACGGCTTCTCCCGATCCCTTGCCGACCGCATCGCGCCAGCCGACGCTGGCGGCGATGTCCACGGTGAGGTTGCCCAGCGCCGCGACGTAGGCCTGCGGGTCGACAGCGATCGTCTGGCCGGGGCTGACGGGCAGGCTGATCGTGCCACCGTGCGAGAGCACGGCGACCGAGCCGACGCCGCTGAGCTGTGTCGTCGCGAGCCCCTGCCCGGTCATCGCGCCCCTGATCGCCTGGCGTACGCCGCCGGAGCCGATGACGACCACGGAGGAGGACATGTTGGCGTCGTGGCAGAGCAGTCGATCGGCCTCGACCTGCAGCTGCTCAGCACCTGTCAGCTCGATGATCGTGATGTGCGAACCGCGAAACCCGTAGTGCACTTCGCCGGTGCCTTCGGCGGCCATCATCGAGACGTGCTCGCCGCTGACCATGCGACCGGCCATGCCGACGAGCCCGCCCGTGCCACCCATCCCGCCGCCGCCGGCCGGGGAGAACCGCACCTGACCGGTGTAGGCGAGCATCGCGCCGCGCCGCGCGAGCACCGGCCCGCGCGAAAGGCTCGCCTTGACGACCTTGCCGTTGACCTTCTCGAAGCCGGGCATGTCAGCGCTCCGCA
>CAXSDR010000017.1:0-39022 GCA_964236445.1 uncultured Motilibacteraceae bacterium
CGGACGCGATGTCGATGAGTCCCAGCTCGGTCCCGCTGCGTTCAGTAGACGACGTCTGCCCAAGCGCGACGGTCCGGCTCTTGAAGCCGGCGGCGATCAGCGTCCGGCGGTCGGGCATCCAGCCCACGACCGTGTGGGAGTCGGGCACCGGGACCGATCGGCGGCGTCCCGTGAGCAGGTCCTGCACGACGACCGAGCCGCCGCCACCCCAGGCACCGGTGTAGGAGACGAGCTGACCCCCGTCAGGCGAGAGGAGCGTGTCCTCACCCGGGTGCTGCTCGTCGACGCCGAGACGGTCGGTCATGCGGTAGCCGCCCGGTCCCACGACTGCCACAGCCGACGTGTCACCGGGGCCGTAGTAGGGATGTCCGGAGCCGCTCATGAGAATCGAGGCACGCCCGCGCGGGTGACCGCTGGCCGTCGGAGTCCAGTAACCGGGGTTGGGCAACCGGTCCGGCAGCCCCAACGACGCGGAGCTCCGCAGCGGTGCGGGGGTCGGGGTCAGGAGCGCGCGCGTCGATCCCACGAGGGTGACGACGAGTCCCCACGTGACGGCGAGGAGCAGCACCCCCAGCGCGAGGGTGTGACGGCGGGTAGAACGCCGACGCAGCCGGTCGTAGGCGATGGTCATGGACGAGGCCGGATGCCGTGGCGCACGACCCGGCTCAGGAACGAGCCGTGGGCGAGGAGCAGCGCTCCGGTCGTCAGCGCGATGACGACGTAGCCCACCGTGGGCAGGATCACCCGGGGCGGCGTGGGGTTCGCGAATGTGCCGTTGGTCGCGATGGCGTGGTCGGCGACGTCGATCGCGAGCACCTGCGAAGGTGCGCGCAGAACCGTACGAGGCGAGCGCCCGGGCCGGAGCCCGACGAGGTCGGCCCGGCGTACGTACTCGAAATAGGTGCGCTCGCCCAGCGGGGGACGGGCGCCTCGCTCGGGACGGAAGGCGACGGCGAGCAGCTCGCCGTCGGCTCGCCACCCCAGGGTCCGCAGTGCGAGGGCGTCTCGCACCGGCGTGAAGCCAGGTGCCGCCACGCGTTGGCCGGTCGCGGCGTCGAGCAGCGAGACCTGCCAACGGTTGTGTCCGCGAGCCAGCTCCGTCACCGCGAGCGACCGGCCGTCTGGAGTCCAGGCCCCCTTGCCGCCCAGCGTCGTGCCGGTCGGCAAGGTCAGGTTGAGCAGCTGCCGCCCGTCGTCGATCCGGGATATCCGCAGCCTGGGTCCGAGCTGCCAGGCCAGCCGTGTGGCGTCCGGGCTGACGGCGACGGCGAAGCCGTCCGGCAGCAGCGCGGTGCCGACACCGGCACCGGTATTGATCGGCGCGTCAGCGATGGGTCGGTAGGTGCCCATCGCCAGGTCCCACACCCCTAGGTCGGCACTGCCCACGTCGAGTCCGGGTGAGAGCACCAAGCCGCGCCCGCCGGGCAGCCACGCCAGCGCGTCGCGGTGGGCGGGAAGCGTCACATCGAGGACGCGCCCCGTCGTGAGGTCCTGCAGGTGCGCCGTCCCGAAGGGCGCGATCAGTCCCTCGTTGTAGAACACAGCTCGCCCGTCGGGTGAGAGCAGGAGCTGCTCGCCCGGGTGGATCTCGTCGAGCGGGGAGCGCGGGGTCATGCGATAGCCGCCGCGCCCGATGAGCGCGGCCGCGTTCGTGTCTTGGATCCTGGTGAACGGCAGCTGCGAGCCGGTCATCACCACGGACGCCGCTCCTCCGGGGTCTTGCGCCGCCGAGGGCGTGCGCCAGGCGGGATAGCTGAGGCGGTCGGGCAGGACGAGCGTGGCCGAGTCTGCGGGCGGCCGGCTCGGTCCTGGCCTCAGCAGCGCGAGGCTGGCGCCGGCGAAAGGCACGACGAGGAACGCGGTGAGACAGAGCCAAGCGATGACGCGCACGGCGTCGCCGGCGGTGGCCCTGGCCGGCGGGTCGCTGAGCGGCGCGCGTGCTGGGGCCGCAGGTGCGGTCGTCGTCATGAGCCCTCCGAGTCTGGTGATCAACAGGAGCACCCAGACCGGGCAAAAGGTTGTCGTCCACTCCGTCCGCCCGGATCCGGCATCCTTGAGGGGTGACCACCACCCCGACGGCTCCGCCGACGCAGCCATCGCAGCCGATGAAGTCGACGAAGTCCAAGGCGGCCGTCGAGGTGCTGAGCCAGGCCGCCCGGCGGCGTACGTTCGCGGTGATCTCGCACCCTGACGCCGGCAAGTCCACCCTCACCGAGGCGCTTGCACTGCACGCCCGTGTCATCTCGCAGGCCGGCGCGATCGACGGCAAGTCGGGTCGTCGGGGGACCGTCTCGGACTGGATGGAGATGGAGCGCGACCGCGGCATCTCCATCACCTCGGCCGCACTGCAGTTCGCCTATGACGACCACGTCATCAACCTCATCGACACCCCGGGCCACGCCGACTTCTCCGAGGACACCTACCGCGTGCTGTCGGCCGTCGACGCGGCGGTGATGCTGCTCGACGCCGCCAAGGGGCTCGAGCCACAGACCATGAAGCTGTTCCAGGTCTGCCGCCACCGGGGGATCCCGGTGATCACCGTCATCAACAAGTGGGACCGCCCCGGCCGCGACCCGCTCTCGCTGATGGATGAGATCCTCGCCCGCACCGGCCTGCGCCCGACCCCGCTCACCTGGCCCGTGGGAATCGCCGGTGACTTCCGCGGCGTGCTCGACCGGCGCAGCGGGTCGTTCATCGCCTACTCCCGCACCAAGGGCGGTGTGACCGCTGCGCCCGAGGAGCACCTCGACCCCACCGCAGCCGAGGCCCGCGAGGGGGAGGCGTGGACGACGGCGGTCGAGGAGCACGAGCTGCTGCGCGCCGACGGCGCCGACCACGACCAGGAGAGCTTCCTGGCCGAGCAGACGACGCCCGTGCTGTTCGCGTCGGCGTTCCTCAACTTCGGCGTCGGGCAGCTGCTCGACGTGCTGGCCGAGCTCGCGCCGCCGCCGGGGGGCCGGCCCGACGCGCAGGGGGAGCCCCGTGCGCTCGACGCCCCGTTCAGCGCGTTCATCTTCAAGGTGCAGGCGGGCATGGACAGCGCGCACCGCGACCGCCTCGCCTATGCGCGCGTCTGCTCGGGCCGCTTCGAGCGGGGCATGGTCGTCACGCACACGGCGACCGGGCGGCCCTTCGCGACGAAATACGCCCAAGCCGTGTTCGGCCGCGAGCGGGCCACGCTCGACGAGGCGTTCCCCGGCGACGTCGTGGGTCTGGTGAACGCCGCCTCCCTGCGCGCCGGCGACAGTCTCTACGTCGAGGAGCCGGTGGCTTTCCCGCCGCTGCCGACGTTCGCCCCCGAGCACTTCGCGGTCGTACGTCCCAAGGACGCCGGGCGCTTCAAGCAGTTCCGCCGTGGCATCGAGCAGCTCGACCAGGAAGGCGTCGTGCAGGTGCTGCGCTCGGACCTGCGCGGCGTGCAGGCGCCGGTGCTGGCGGCGGTCGGGCCGATGCAGTTCGAGGTCGTCACCCACCGCATGGAGCGCGAGTTCTCCTCTCCCGTACGCCTCGAGCGCCTCGACTACACCCTGGCCCGCCGCACGCGGCACGAGGACGTCGCTGCGCTGAACGCCGAGCGGGGCGTCGAGGTGCTCGAGCGCGGTGACGGCTCGCTGCTGGCGCTGTTTCCCGACGTCTGGCGGCTGCGACGGGTCGAGCGTGACCTGCCCGCACTCGTGCTCGAGGCGCTCGTGGCGGCGACCGACTGACCCCACCTCCATGATCATGAGCACCTCCGTTGCCCCACGGGCAACGGGGCTGCTCATGATCATGGAAGGGTGATGGCTCCGCGCGGCGCGCCTGTGACTGCTGTGACAGCTGAGGTGTGAGGGCTAGCATGCCCACCATGGCGACCCGTACGTCCGCGAGCAACCCGCGCCCCCGCGTCAGTGGGGGAGCCGCTGCTGCACGTACGCCTGCGGCCCGGCCAGCACCCCCCCGCACCCCGCGCGCCTCGCGCCCTGCCGCCAAGCGACCGGCCCCCCGCAAGCCCGCCGCCCGGGCGCCCCGACGTCCCGCCCCGACAGGTCCGGGCCTGCTGTCCCGTGCGTTCATGGCTCTCGGTCGACTTCTGCGCGCCGTCTGGCTCGGCATCGGGCACGGTGTCGGGGCGACCGCACGGGCCGTGGGCCACAGCGCCCGTGACCTCGATCCCGCGCACCGACGCGACGGGCTCGGCCTCGCGATCGTGGCGGCGGCCGTGGTGGTGGCTGCTCGAGCGTGGTGGCGGCTCACCGGTCCCGTCGGCGACGCCACCGCCTGGCTCGTGGCGGGCACGCTCGGCGTGGCCGACGTCGTCGTCCCCGTGCTGCTGCTGGCGCTTGCCCTGCGCGTCCTGCGCCATCCCGACCGCTCGCTCGCGACGGGCCGGCTGGTGGTCGGCTGGGCCGCGCTCATCGCCGGTGTGGTCGGCATCCTGCACATCACCCGCGGCAATCCCGAGCCGACCGACGGCGCGACCGCCATGCGGGCAGCCGGCGGCGTGGTCGGATTCCTTCTCGCGTCGCCCCTCGTCGAAGCCGCGAGCGTGTGGCTGGCTGTGCCGATCCTGGCGCTGATCGTCGTGTTCGGGCTGCTCGTGACCACGGCTACGCCGATGCACGCGATTCCCGACGTGGTGCTCGACCTGCGCGACCGCGTGAGGGGCTACCCCGCCTACGACGGGTCCGGGTTGCCGGGCCGAGGGCGCAAGCGCCCGCGCGCCGGCGACGGCGACCTGCCCTATGACACCCCCGTGGTGAAGGAGGTCAAGGACGAGCCGCAGGTCGATCTCGACCTCGACAGGCCGCTGAACCCGGCTCCCTCCGGCGACAGCCTCCCCGAGCCCGGCAGACTGCGCCGCCCCATGGCCCCCGTGCCCGCTGCCGAGCATGTGCCCGAGCCGCCCGACCACACGCCCATGCCGCCTCGCGTGGAGCAGCTGCTGCTGTCCGGCGATGTCACCTACTCCCTGCCCGACCCGGCCATGCTCAGTGCCGGCAGCCCGCACAAGACCCGCAGCAAGGCCAACGACGCCATCGTGGAGTCGCTGACCAACGTGCTCGAGCAGTTCGACATCGACGCCCATGTCACGGGCTTCACGCGCGGCCCGACGGTCACCAGATATGAGGTCGAGCTCGGTCACGGCACCAAGGTCGAGCGCGTCACGGCGCTGTCCAAGAACATCGCCTACGCCGTCGCCTCCGCGGACGTACGCATTCTGTCCCCGATTCCCGGCAAGTCGGCCATCGGCATCGAGATCCCCAACACCGACCGAGAGATCGTGGCCCTCGGTGACGTGCTGCGCTCGCGGGCGGCTACGGGGGACCCCCACCCGATGCTGGTCGGCCTCGGCAAGGACGTCGAGGGCGGCTTCATCGTCGCCAATCTCGCCAAGATGCCCCACGTCCTCGTGGCCGGCGCGACCGGCTCCGGCAAGTCGAGCTGCATCAACACGCTGATCACCAGCGTGCTGCTGCGGGCGACGCCCGACGAGGTGCGCTTGGTGCTCATCGACCCCAAGCGCGTCGAGCTCACGGCCTACGAAGGCATCCCCCACCTGGTCACGCCCATCATCACCAACCCGAAGAAGGCGTCCGAGGCGCTGCAGTGGGTGGTGCGCGAGATGGAGATGCGCTACGACGACCTCGCCAACTACGGTTTCCGCCACGTCGACGACTTCAACAAGGCGATCCGCGCCGGCACGGTGAGCGTGCCGGCGGGCAGCGAGCGGGTGCTGCGGCCTTACCCCTACCTGCTCGTCATCGTCGACGAGCTCGCTGACCTGATGATGGTCGCGCCGCGTGACGTCGAGGAGGCGATCCAGCGCATCACGCAGCTGGCGCGCGCCGCGGGCATCCACCTGGTGCTCGCCACGCAGCGCCCGAGCGTCGACGTCGTCACGGGCATCATCAAGGCCAACGTGCCGAGCCGCCTCGCCTTCGCCACCTCCAGCGTCACCGACAGCCGGGTCATCCTCGACCAGCCGGGCGCCGAGAAGCTCATCGGCCAGGGCGACGGGCTGTTCCTGCCGATGGGCGCGTCGAAGCCCGTACGCCTGCAGGGCGCGTGGGTGACCGAGGCCGAGATCGTCAAGATCGTCGAGCACTGCAAGGCCCAGCTTCAGCCGGTCTACCGCGACGACGTCACGGTCACGGTGGTCAAGAAGGAGGTGGACGAGGACGTCGGCGACGACCTCGACCTGCTCTGCCAGGCGATCGAGCTGGTCGTGACGACGCAGTTCGGGTCGACCTCGATGCTGCAGCGCAAGCTGCGCGTCGGGTTCGCGAAAGCCGGGCGCCTGATGGACCTCATGGAGACGCGCGGCGTCGTCGGCCCGAGCGAGGGCAGCAAGGCGCGCGACGTGCTGGTGAAGCCGGAAGAACTCGAGTCGGTGCTCACGGTCCTGCGTGGCGGCTAGCCATGCTTCTCCGCACGAGGAAGAGCGTCAGCACCTCCTTCGGATCCCCCGAAGACGAGGACCGCGGGGCGAGCCTGCGCGCCGGTGGAAGCCGGCGGGGTGAACATGGTGGCGTAGATGCCGTCGACCGCAGGCCGCAGCCGGCGTGCGGTGACGCCCGCCGCTGCTGCCGTTGGCGGTACACGACGGTGCTCGCGACGACCTCGCCCCCGATTCGGGCGTGCAGGTCCACGTCGTAGCCCGTCGTGCCGGGTTCGAAGAACGTTGCCGTGCCGCCGTCGGGGGGGCCATCAGCTGGAACAGTCCCATCGGCTCGATGCCGGTGTAGCTTCCGTCGATCGACTCCTCAAGAGTGCTGACGCGTCCATCACCAGGGGGTGAGGAAGCTCGCGGCGGACGTCCACGTGGTGCCGTCGACGTCCTTCGACGATGCCTCGATCGAGACCGTCACCGGGACGTCGAGCTGCGCTGTGGCGGGAGCGGCGACCAGCTGAAGGTGCGCCGGAGCGGCCTCGTGACTCTTGGGAGCACAGCCGACCACCAGCGCCCCGCAGGCCGACATCGCCAGCAGCAGCCCGGCCCGTCGTTCGCGCGTCGCTTGCGCGCCTTGCGAGCACCGCCGCATGCCGCGAAGTATCCGGGCTTGATGTTCCTGTCGGGTTTCCGGACCCCGCTGACCTGGTCTCCTGAGTCGGGCGCATCTGTCAATGACGGCGAGCAGCAGGCGCTCCTGCAGCCTGCGCCGTCGTGTCAGGGGATGTCGACCTGCACCGTGGCGCCGGTGCGCAGGTCTCGTCGCCAGATGAGGCTCGAGGCACCGTTCGGGAGAACGGCGAACGAGACGTAGGCGACGTACCTCCCGCTGTCCGAGATCGACGGACTCCCGGCATGTGCGGCGACGAGTGTGGTGATCCCGCCGGGGCGGAGGTCGGTGTGGAAGACGTTGCGTTCGACCGTGAAAGGGTCGAGGGCGATCAGGTCTGTCGTGTCGTAGACCAGGTCGATGCCGTGCTCGGACAGGGACGGGTGCGTCGCGGTGCCCGAGACCTGCGGGTCGGGGTTGAGCCCGAACTCGCGTTCCCCGCCACGGATCAGGTCTGTTGCCACGATGGGCCCGCGACCCGGGTAGCCGATCTCGTTGCTGAAGATCAGCCGCTCGTAGGCGAGGTCACCCCCTCGACCGGAGATTGCCGAGCGGACCGGAGGCGCATCTCCCGGGCTGGCCTCGAAGCTGCTCGACCCGACCCGACGGATCGCGCCGGTGGTCATGTTCTTGAGATAGAGCCACCATGCGCTGCCGTTGCCGGCGTTCAGGTTGGGGGCCGCAGACGCGAAGACGATCAGGTTGCCGTCGTCGCTGATCGCGGGGTTCTTCGATCCGTCGTCGCCCATCACGCCTTCGCTCGTGGCGCTGACAAGGCTCACACGGCCCGTGGCGAGCTCGGTCCGGAACACCTGCCTGTCCACCCAGGCGTATTCCTGGAACGGCGCAGACACGGCATAGGTCACGAACCGGCCGTCGCCCGAGATCGCTGGATCGTTGAGGCCCCAGATCAACGGCAATGCAGGCAGGGTGACGCGCGTCAAGGTGTTCGTCACGACGTCGCGAACGAACAGCACCGTGACGTAGAAACCGGTCACGGGGCTCTTGGCCCACGAGAGGAACGCGACGAAGCGGCCGTTGTCGGAGATGGACGGCCCTGCGGTCTCGGGGATGCCGGTGTCGCTCACCAGGACCGTCCGCTTGGCCTTGACGTCGCGAACGAACACGTCGGCCACACCGTTGGTGTCGCCGGGCACCAGGTTGTCGACCGACGAGGTGAAGGCCACGAAGCGACCGTCCGCCGAGATCCTCGGTTCGTAGGAACCTTCGTTGGGCGGCCGTACGTACGGGGCTTCGAGGGCGGTCGCGCGGCCGGCCGCGTGCGCCCCCGCCGGCAGACCGAGAGGAAGCAGGGCGGCCGTCGCCAGCAGGCCAAGGATCCGTCGTCCGCGCACAGCAACCTCCAGTAGCCGGTTCGTCGCGCTCTGAGACTAGTGAGCCCGGGGGTGTTGCGCCATGCCGCGCAAGGTGCCCCAGCTGCCTGCCGCGAGCTGACGTCAGCGACCCCACGCCGCTGACGAGGCGACAGCGTCACAGACCGCTCGGGTCATGAGATCGGGACCGGCCAGCGCGCCTGCGCGGGAGGCAACCGGGACTGGCGCCGGGTCCGTAGACTGGGCGCAGCAACCTCGGGTCCCGGTGCTTGCGGTTGGTGCGTGCACAGTCTGGTGGATGGAGTCGCGGTGTCGATCGGTCAGGCGTTGCGGGCTGCCCGCGAGGACGCCGGCCTGACCCAGGAAGAGGTGGCACAGGCCACCCGCCTGCGCACCACGCTCGTCAAGGCCATCGAGAACGACGATCATGCGCTCTGCGGCGGCGACGTCTACGCGCGCGGCCACATCCGCAACCTGGCCAACGTCATCGGGCTCGACCCCGCGCCGCTCCTGGCCGAGTTCGACGCCGACCGCTCACCCAACCGACTGACCACCCCAGCCGACGCGTTCGATCCCCGCGTCTCCTCGGCCGCCGGCCGTCGCCGGCCGCCCAACTGGTCGGCCGCCATGCTGGTCGTCCTCGTGCTGCTGGTCGGCTACGGCGGCGTACGCCTCCTGCACGGGAACTCCTCGCACGCGGCGAGCCTCGTCGACCGGGGCGCGAGCGCCCCACTTGCGGGCGCGAGCACGTCGCCCGCACCGACCGCGAGTGCGGCGGCGGGACCCACGGCCGCAGGCTCGACCCGGCCACGCACGACCAAGCCCGCCACGGTGGCGCCGTCGAGGCGCCCGGGCATGGTTCAGGTGCAGGTCACAGCGCCCAACGGTGCGAGCTGGGTGCGCGCGACCGGGCACGACGGGCACCGCATCTGGGAGGGCACTGTCGCCAGGGGTGCCACCAAGGCGTTCACGGACGCCACGCAGCTTTCCCTCGTCATCGGCAACGCAGGAGCGGTCACTTTGCAGGTCAACGGCAGGGCGATCGGCTCGCCCGGCAGTCGCGGCGAGGTCGCTACGGTCTCCTACACCACCGCCGACCCGGCATGAGTGCCACCGCCGCACCGCCGCCCGGCCGCACCGTCGCACTCGTCACCCTCGGTTGCGCCCGCAACGAGGTCGACTCCGAGGAGCTCGCGGGTCGGCTCGCTGCCGACGGCTGGCTGCTCGTCGACGACGCGGCGGACGCCGACGTCGCGGTGGTCAACACGTGCGGCTTCGTCGAGCAGGCAAAGAAGGACAGCGTCGACGCGCTGCTCGAGGCCGCCGGGCTCAAGGACGGCCACGGCCGCACGCAGGCTGTCGTGGCGGTGGGCTGCATGGCCGAGCGCTATGGCGAACAGCTGGCGAACGCCCTTCCCGAGGCAGACGCGGTGCTGGGCTTCGACGACTACGCCGACGTCTCCACCCGCCTCGGCGACATCCTCGCCGGGCGCTCGCACACGTCTCACGTGCCGCGCGACCGGCGCGCGCTGCTGCCGATCGCCCCGGTGCAGCGCGGTGCCGCCGCGGGCGCGGTGGCGGTCCCTGGACACAACAGCCACAGCAGCGGCGCCGACACCACCCACGCGGGCACGGTCGCATCCGGCATCACTGACCTGCCGGCCGGCCTGGCACCGGCTTCGGGCCCACGCGTGCTGCGGCGGCGGCTGGGCACCGGGCCCGTCGCACCGCTGAAGATCGCGTCGGGCTGCGACCGGCGGTGCACGTTCTGCGCGATCCCGGCCTTCCGTGGCTCCTACGTCTCCCGCCCGCCGGCCGACGTCCTCGCCGAGGCGCACTGGCTGGTCGGCCAGGGCGTGCGTGAGGTCGTGCTCGTGAGCGAGAACGACTCGTCCTACGGCAAGGACCTGGGCGACCTGCGCGCGTTGGAGAAGCTGCTGCCGGAGCTCGCCGCCGTCGACGGGCTCCTGCGTGTGCGCGTGAGTTATCTGCAGCCCGCGGAGGTGCGCCCGACGCTGCTCGACGTGATGGCCTCGACGCCCGGCGTGGCCGACTACTTCGACCTGTCGTTCCAGCACGCCTCCGGACCACTGCTGCGGCGCATGAAGCGGTTCGGTGACACCGAGCGGTTCCTCGACCTGCTGGCCGAGTGCCGTCGGCGCGCGCCGCTGGCGGGAGCGCGCTCGAGCTTCATCGTGGGTTTCCCGGGCGAGACCGAGGCCGACGTGGACGAGTTGGAGCGCTTCCTCGTCGCGGCCCGCCTCGACGCGATCGGCGTCTTCGGCTACAGCGACGAGGAACGAACGGCGGCTGCGGACTTCGCCGACAAGGTGCCCGACATGGCGATCCTCGAGCGCGTCGACCGCATCTCGCGGCTCGCCGAGGAGCTCGTCGCCCAGCGTGCCGAGGACCGCATCGGCGAGCTCGTCGAGGTCATGGTCGAGTCGGTCGAGGACGGCATGGCCGTCGGCTGCGCCGCTCACCAGGCGCCAGACGTAGACGGCACCACGACCCTGGTCGGCGGCACGCCGCGGGTCGGGGACCTCGTGCAGGCCGAGGTGGTCAGCAGCGACGGTGTCGATCTGGTGGCCCGTGTGGTGACTGCGGTCGGTGCGGTCGGTGTTGGCGGTGCCGTCGGGTGACCCCGGCCACCAAGGCTGACGTCAGCGCCTGGAACCTGCCCAACGGTCTCACCGTCGGACGCATGCTCCTCGTGCCCGTCTTCTTGTTCCTGCTGTTCGCCGAGGGCGGCCACGAGTCCGGCTGGCGGATCGCGGCGACCGCGGTGTTCTTCGTCGCGAGCGTCACCGATCTCGTCGACGGTGACCTCGCCCGCCGACGCGGGCTCGTGACCGACTTCGGCGCCCTCGCCGACCCGATCGCCGACAAGGCCCTCACCGGCGCCGCATTGATCGGCCTGTCGCTCCTGGGCGAGCTCTGGTGGTGGGTCACCGTCGTGATCGTCGCGCGCGAGGTCGGCGTCACGCTGCTGCGCCTGTGGGTGATCCGCCATGGCGTGATCCCGGCGAGCCGTGGCGGCAAGGTGAAGACCCTGCTGCAGGCATGGGCGCTCGGGTTGCTGGTCCTGCCGCATCCCGGCGTGGTGGGCGTGGTCGCCTATGCGCTGATGGCGGCGGCCCTCGTGGTCACGATCGTGACGGGCGTGGACTATGTCGCGAGAGCGCTGCGCCTGCGCCGTCAGCCACTCGCGCCCGCCCCTGTCGCTCCCTCGTGAGCACTTCGCGAGCGGGCACGGCCGAGGTCGTGTGCATCGGTGATGAGCTGCTCAGCGGGCACGTGCGCGACACGAACGCTGCCTGGCTGGCCGTGCACCTGGCCGAGGTCGGCGTACGCCTGCTGCGCACCGCCGTCGTCGGCGACGACCTCGACGAGATCTGCGAGGTGATCGACGCGGCCGCGGGGCGGGTGCCGCTGGTCATCGTGACGGGTGGGCTCGGGCCCACGAGCGACGACATCACGCGAGCCGCCCTGGCCCGGCTGCTCGGTGGCGGTCTGGAGCGCGATCCGGCGCTCGTCGACGCGCTGCAGGCCGTGGCACGCGACCGCGGGCGTGAGCTGCTGCCCGAGTCGCTGCGCATGGCCGACGTGCCGGTCGGCGCGACGCCGCTGCAGAACCCCGCCGGCAGCGCGCCGGCCCTGCGCCTGACCCTGCACGGAAGTGAGGTCTTCGCGCTTCCGGGCGTGCCTAGCGAGGCGCAGGCGACGGCGCGGCGTCACGTCCTGGCCGGGCGCGCCGGAGGTCGGCTGCTCACGCGCTCGCTCTTCGTCACGCTCGTGCCCGAGTCGGCGGTCGCCGCCGAGCTGCGTGGCGTCGAGTCCGGTCTGCCCGTCGGCGTACGCCTGGCCTATCTCCCGTCGGCCACGGCGATCGAGGTGCGCCTGTCCGCGACCGGCGCCGACGAGGCGTCGGCAGCCGCCGTGCTCGACCCGCTCGCCCAACGCGTGCGGACCGCGCTGAGCGCCTTCGACGCCGTGGACGACGCCGAGCTCGCCCCGTCGCTGATCGGCCTGCTCGCGACCCGCGGCCAGACGGTCGCTGTGGCCGAGTCCCTCACGGGCGGAGCCGTCACCAGTGCGCTCGTCGACGTCGCCGGGGCGTCGGCGGTGGTGCGCGGCGCAGTCGTCGCCTACGCGACCGAGCTCAAGGCTGAGCTGCTCGGCGTGCCGGTCGAGCTCCTCGCGGAGCGCGGCCCGGTCGACGCCGATGTCGCCGTCGCGATGGCCCGCGGCGTCCGGGAGCGGTGCGCGTCCACCTGGGGACTCGCGACGACCGGCGTCGCCGGGCCCGCTCCGCAGGACGGTCACGACGTCGGCGAGGTCCACATCGGCGTGTGCGGCCCGTCCGGCACCCATCACGTCCGCGTGACGCTCGCCGGCGACCGGGCCCGCATCCGGGCGGCCTGCGTCGCGACCGCGCTGCTGGAACTACGACGGGCTCTCACTCGTTCGGGGGAGTAGTTCGCCGCTGGCGTACCTCCAGGATCGCGGGTCGCCCACTCTCGTGCCGCGAAGTTGGGTACGGTGACGCAACGAGTGTTCGAGCCCGGGAGGAGGCCCATGATGATCTTGCTACGCCGTCTGCTCGGTGAGGTGCTCCGCACCCGCCGGCAGGATCAGGGCCGTACGCTGCGCGACGTGGCCGCAACGGCCCGCGTGTCGCTGGGTTATCTCTCCGAGGTCGAACGAGGCCGCAAGGAACCGTCGTCCGAGCTGCTCGCCTCCATCTGCGAGGCGCTGGACGTCCCCATGTCCCAGGTTCTGCGTGAGGTCTCCGACGTCATGGTCGTCGAGGAGACGCTGGGCGCCCCGCGCGTCGCGCTCACGCCGGTGCCTGCACTGCAGGTCGCGGCTCCCGCGGCAGCCCGCCTCTCGGTCGGCGCTGCTGCCTGAGATCGTGCTGCCCCAGTTCTGCGCTCCAGCACGCGGATCATGCATAAGCCCTCTAGGGTGAGAGCGTGCCGCTCGCTGCCCGTGTCTCGCGATGAGACTGCAGACCCGTTTCGTCGATGACGTCGTGCACTTCTCGCTCGAGGGTGATGTCGACGCCGCTGCGACCGACGCGCTGCGCAGTGCACGCATCGTCTATGCCGAGGGCCTGGCACGCGAAGCGGTCATCGACCTCAGCGGGGTCACCTTCATGGACAGCGCGGGCGTGGGCTGGTTGATCGCGATGGACAGCATCGGGCGTGAGCGCCAGGGCACCGTCCGGCTGTTGCGCCCGTCTCCTCGCGTCGACGAGCTGTTGCACCTGAGCGGGCTCTTCGACCGCTTCGCCATCGATCTCGCCGAGCCCACCCCGCTCGCTCAAGGCCGATAGCGCGCACGCCCGACGGTGCGCGCCACGTCCGCGCGCCGCATCGGGGTGGGGGACGCCCCCGGCTGACAGGTCGGGCACCAGTAGGTGAAACGGGGATACGGTGCCTCGCCCTGCTCCGCGAGCAGGATGCGCGTGCCGCAGCGCTGGCACGGCTGCCCCGAGCGCTCGAACACCCAGTGCGTGAGCCCACGGCGCGGATTGCCGGTCGTGATCTGCGACCACTCGCCCTTGTTGCGCTGGAGCAGGCGCGCAGCGCGGTCCACCAGCATGGCCACGTCGACCTCGCTCACCCGCCGCCACGGGTTCAGCCCGGCGACGAAGAGCGCTTCCGCCTTGTAGAGGTTGCCGATCCCCGCCAGGTTTCGCTGATCCAGCAGCGCCGGCCCGATCTCGCGGTCGGGGTCTGCGCGCAGTCGGCGTACGGCCTCGGCGGCGTCCCAGTCGGGTCCGAGGATGTCCGGACCGAGATGGCCGACGGTCTCTTGCTCGGCCCCGGTCGCGAGGAGCTCGACGACCGGCAGGCGGTAGCCCACCGCCTGCCACGTGGCAGTCTCCAGCAGCACCCGCACCTGCCAGACCGGGCCGCCCTTCCACGGTTCCCCGTGGCGATAGAGATGCCAGGAGCCGTCCATCCGCAAGTGCGTGTGCAACGTGACGCCGCCGCTGAGCCTGGCCATGAGGTGCTTGCCGCGGGCCACGACCTCGAGCACCTCGCGACCGGTGAGGTCGGCCGTGGCGAGCTGTGGGACCCGCAAGTCCGTGGTGGTGAGCACCTGACCGTGCAGCGCGTCGTGCAGCCGCTTGCACGCCAGCCAGACGGTGTCTCCTTCAGGCATGCCGGCAACTCTGCGCGTTCACTGTCGGCCCGGCAACTGCTCTCCGGCGCTCGGCGGGCAGATCAACCTGGACATGTGACAGCGCACAGCCGTCGACGGCCGGAGGGGTGCAAGTCCGGCCGGAGCGACTCGGGCTCACGCGCGCAGCCTGAGCCCGCGCGGTGTCACGCTGAACCCGGCCTGCTCCAGCACCATGCTCAGGCGCCCCCCCAGACTGTGCTCGCCGTCAACCCGCTCGACCGTCATCTTGCCCAGGGCGCCGTCGCGCACGGCCAGCACGAGGGCGTCTGCGGCCGGTTGCAGAGCGGCGTCCTCATCCGACCAGGTCAGGAGCGACTTGCCACCCCGCTCGACATAGAGGACGAGTGCTCCGTCGACGAGCACGACCAGGGCCCCGGCCTTGCGGCCGGGCTTGTGGGCCGTCACGGCGTCGACCGGGCGGTCCGGCCAAGGGAGGGCGGCGCCGTAGGGGTTGGCGGGATCGGTCGCCGCCAGCACCAGGGCAGCCTCGTCACGTCGGGGTGCTCGGCCACGTCGGGATTCTCGCGGGCCCAGGTCCAGCCACGCAGGCAGGTCCTCGGGCACGCCGGGGAACGCGGGTGCACCGTTCTCGACGCCCATGCGGGCCTCTGCCGCGGTCGCCATCGCACGCATGCGGTCCACGGCGCCGGCCGTGGCGAACTGGGCCGCGCCGAGCCCTTCGACGAAGTAGCCGCGCCTGCAACGCCCGGCCTCCTCGAAGGCCGACAGCACGCGGTAAGCCGCTGCGAACCCGCCCTCGACGCGTTCGGCGACAGCTTCCCCGCGTACGACGACGCCATAGCGGTCGAGCAGCGTCTCGGCGAGCGCCGTGGCGCGGCGTGTGGGGTCCGGTTCACGCTCGGGCAGCAGCGACCAGCGACCTGCGGCGGTCGGCGGGCCCGTCCGTGACGGTAGAGCGATGCGGCCGGGTCGCCCCGCATAGCGCCCGCGCGGTGTCGCGCGCGCGGCGGTCTTGTGCGCGCCGGTCGAGCCGAGGACGGTGCGCAGCGGCGCCAGGGTGTCGTTGGTGACGCAACCTCCCCAGACCAGGTCCCACAGTGCCTGCACCACCGTGGCATCCTCGGTCGTGCCCATCGCGGCGCCGACCGCGTCGGCGAGCTGACGGAAGAACCAGCCCCCACCTCGGGTCAGCGCGTCGAGCAGCGCCGTGTGCACCGGAGTGGACGCCGCGTCCGCGTCGGACATGGCCAACGTGAGCGGCGCCGCCTCGGCGAGATGCAGCGATATCCAGCCGTCGTTTCCCGCAAGGCCGCCCTGTCCCGCCCACACGACCTCACCGGCAGCGCAGAGCTCGTCGAGCATCGCGGGGGAGTAGCCCGGCACCCGGACGGGAAGCACCAGCCGTTCGAGGGCGGACGCGGGCAGCACGACGCCTTGCAGCTGTTCGACGACGCGCGCGACGGCGTCGACCCCTCGCGCACTCGAGCCGACCCCCTGCCACACGGGCAGGAACCGCGCGAGCGCCTGGGCGGGGACGGGCTCGACCTCCTTGCGCAGGGCGGCGAGAGACCGTCGCCGCAGCGTGCGCAGCACCTCGGCGTCACACCACTCGCCTCCCGCGCCGCCGGGGCGGAACTCGCCTTCCGAGGCCCGTCCGGACGCGGCCAGTCGTCTCAACGCGTCGGTCACGACGGCAATGCCGAGGCCCAGCCGGGTCGAGACGTCGGCAGCGCGGAAGGGCCCGTGGGTGCGTGCGTAGCGTGCGACCAGGTCGCCCAGCGGGTCGCGTACGGGTTCCAGGAAAGCCTCAGGAACGCCCACGGGCAACGCCGCGCCGAGGGCGTCGCGCAGCCGCCCCGCGTCCTCGACCGCCGCCCATCGTTCCTCGCCCGCGAAGCGGACCCGGAGAACCCGGCGCTGACCCTCGAGCTCCACCAGCCAGGCCGGATCGACACCGCGGTGCGCAGCCTCCTCGGTGCTCAGGGCGCCCAGCAGACGCAACAGGTCTGCCGCCCCCTCGAGCGAGGACACGCGTCGGTCCGCGCTGAGCCGTTGCAGCTCGAGGTCCAGTGTCGACACGACGGCGGGGTCGAGCAGCTCACGCAGCTCCGCCTGACCGAGCAGCTCGGCGAGCATCGCGGAGTCGAGCGAGAGCGCCTGGGCCCGCCGCTCCGCCAGCGGAGAGTCGCCTTCGTAGAGGTATTGCGCGACATAGCCGAACATCAACGAGCGCGCGAAGGGCGACGGCGTCGGAGTCTCGACCTCGACGATGCGGACCTGGCGAGCCTCGATCTGTCGCATCAGGTCCATGAGCCCGGGCACGTCGAAGACGTCTTGCAGAACCTCGCGCAGCGTCTCGAGCACGACGGGGAAGGAGCCGTACTGGCTCGCTACGGACAGCAGCTGCGCCGAGCGTTGACGCTGGGCCCATAGCGGCTGACGTCGCCCAGGGTCACGGCGCGGGAGCAGGAGGGCGCGGGCGGCACACTCGCGGAAGCGTGAGGCGAACAGTGCGCTGCCGCCGACCTCGTTGGTGACTGCCTGCTCGACCTCGTCCGGGGTGATGGCGACCTCGGCGGTGATCCGGTCGGGCCGCTCGTCGGTGTCGGGCAGCCGCAGGACGATGCCGTCATCGGCGTGCATGACCTGCGCATCGACACCGAAGCGCTCGCGCAGGCGAGCCGACAGGGCCAGCGCCCAGGGGGCGTGCACCTGCGCACCGAACGGCGAGTGGATGCAGACGCGCCAGTCACCGAGCTCGTCACGGAAGCGCTCGACGACGATCGTCCGGTCGTCCGGCACGTGACCCGTGGCCTCGCGCTGCTCTCGTACGTAGGCCAGCAGGTTGCTCGTCGCCATTGCGTCGAGCCCGGCAGCGGTGACGCGGGCGGCGGCCCGCTCGTCGCCGAGCTTGCCGACCTCGCGCAGGAAGGCACCCATCGCCCGCCCGAGCTCGATCGGCCGGCCGAGGGAGTCGCCGTGCCAGAACGGCAGCCTCCCGGCGAGCCCGGGCGCGGGTGTCACCAGGACGCGGTCATGGGTGATGTCCTCGATGCGCCAGCTGGTGGAGCCCAGTGTGAAGACGTCTCCGACCCGTGACTCGTAGACCATCTCCTCGTCGAGCTCGCCGACCCGGCGCGCGGGCCCTTCCCCGGCCGCAAGGAAGACGCCGAACAGCCCGCGGTCCGGAATGGTGCCGCCGCTCGTGACCGCCAGGCGTTGCGCGCCGGGTCGCCCGGTGAGCGCGCCGCTCGTGCGGTCCCATACGAGGCGAGGCCGCAGCTCCGCGAACTCGTCGCTGGGATAGCGCCCCGCCAGCATGTCGAGGACCGACTCGTAGGCGGAGCGGGGGAGCTCGGCGAACGGCGCCGCCCGTCGGACCATGTCGAGGAGCTCCTCGACGTCCCACGCCTCCATCGCGAGCATGGCGACGATCTGCTGCGCCAGCACATCGAGCGGGTTGCGCGGGACTCGCAGCGACTCGATGTCACCCGAGCGCATGCGCTCGGCGACCACCGCAGTCTGCACGAGGTCGCCGCGGTATTTCGGGAAGATCACCCCGCGGCTCACGGCCCCGACCTGGTGACCGGCCCGGCCCACGCGCTGCAGGCCGCTGGCCACCGAGGGCGGTGATTCGACCTGGATGACGAGGTCGACCGCTCCCATGTCGATGCCGAGCTCGAGGCTGCTGGTCGCGACCACCGCGGGCAACCGGCCCGACTTCAGCGCTTCTTCGGTGATGGAGCGCTGCTCGCGGCTCACCGAGCCGTGGTGGGCTCGGGCCAGCTCCGGATGAGCGTCGCCGGCGGGCAGCCCCCGCGTGGAGCCGCTCTGGCCCATCGCCTGAGCCGGGGGGTGGTCGAGCTCGGGCAGGACGCTCGCCTGCGAGCGCTCCCAGGCGATCTCGTTGAGCCGGGCGGTCAGGCGTTCGGCAAGCCGGCGGGAGTTCGCGAAGACGATCGTGGAGCGGTGGGCGGTGATCAGATCGACGACGCGTTCTTCGACGTGTGGCCAGATGGAGGTCCGCTTCTCCGCCCCTGCTGCTGAGCCGCTGACCTCGCCCGTGCTGGCGCCGAGCTCGCTCATGTCCTCGACAGGCACGACGACCTGCAGTGAGATCTCCTTGGTGCTCGGTGGTCGCACGATGACGGGCGCGCGCGTGCCGCCGAGGAAGCGGGCCACCTCCTCGACCGGTCGGACCGTTGCCGACAGGCCGATGCGCTGAGCCGGCCGGTCGAGCAGCATGTCGAGCCGCTCGAGGGACAGGGCGAGGTGCGCACCGCGCTTGGTGCCGGCCACGGCGTGCACCTCGTCGATGATCACGGTGGTCACACCTCGCAGCGACTCCCGAGCGGCGGACGTCAAAATGAGGAAGAGCGACTCGGGAGTGGTGATGAGGATGTCGGGTGGCCGCTTCGCGAGCTGGCGCCGCTCGTCCGCCGCAGTGTCGCCCGATCGGACACCGACGCGCACGTCCGGCTCGGGCAGGCCGAGCCGGACCGCGGCCTGCCGGATGCCGGCGAGGGGCGCCCGCAGGTTGCGCTCGACATCGACCGCGAGCGCCTTCAACGGCGACACGTAGAGGACGCGGCACCGGCGGAGCAGGTCGTCCGGCAGCGGTAGCGCCGCTATCGCGTCGAGCGAGGACAGGAACGCCGCCAAGGTCTTGCCCGACCCTGTGGGGGCGACGACCAGTGCGTCGCGGCCCTCGGCGATGGCTTCCCAGGCGCCCGCCTGGGCGGGTGTCGGGGACAGGAAGGCGCCGGTGAACCAGGCCCGGGTCGCAGGGGCGAACCGGTCGAGCGCTGCGCTGAGGTCCTCGGGCACGTCCCCAGTCTGCGCCGAGGCACCGACAGTTCCGGCCGTGGCGATACTGGTGCAGTGAGGCTGTCGCAGTTCTGGGAGAGGTTCGACGAGGCGTTCGGGCCCGCGGCCGGCCGCACGCTCGCGCACGACCATGTCTTCCTGGGGCTGGGCAACCGCACCGTGCTCGAGGCGCTGGCCGCGGGCGAGAATGCTCTCGACGTCTGGCGGGCGGTTCACAGCGAGCTGAGGCTCCCGGCAAAACTGCGATGACGCGGCGCGCGTGTCGCACTGGCGCTCGAACACGTGTTCGGGTTGACTCATCCCCAGATACACCGCTTCAGGTCATAGTCCACAGCCGGAGTTCGTTAGCGCGAACTGTCGGTGCCCCGCTCTAACGTCCGGGTCGTGAAGTCCTCAAACTCCAAGATCCCTGACCAAAAGACACCCGACAAGATTGCTGGGAGATCTTCGATGGCCCCCTCCTCTAGCTACGGCACCGGCACCGATCGCGGCAAGGCGCTCGACAACGCGCTGGCGCAGATCGACAAGCAGTTCGGCAAGGGTTCGGTGATGCGCCTCGGTGACGAGACGCGGGCGCCGGTGGAGGTCATCCCCACCGGGTCGATCGCGCTCGACGTCGCCCTCGGCATCGGCGGTCTGCCCCGCGGGCGCATCGTCGAGGTCTACGGCCCCGAGTCCAGCGGCAAGACCACGGTGGCCCTGCACGCGGTCGCCAACGCCCAGCGGCGCGGAGGGATCGCGGCGTTCATCGACGCAGAGCATGCGCTCGACCCGGAGTATGCCAAGAAGCTGGGTGTCGACACCGATGCCTTGCTGGTCTCTCAGCCCGACACCGGCGAGCAGGCGCTCGAGATCATGGACATGCTGATCCGCTCCGGCGCGCTCGACATCATCGTGATCGACTCGGTGGCGGCGCTGGTGCCGCGCGCCGAGATCGAGGGCGAGATGGGTGACTCCCACGTCGGTCTGCAGGCCCGGCTCATGAGTCAGGCGCTGCGCAAGATCACCGGTGCACTGAGCAACACCAACACCACGGCGATCTTCATCAACCAGCTGCGCGAGAAGATCGGGGTCTTCTTCGGGTCGCCGGAGACGACCACCGGTGGCAAGGCGCTCAAGTTCTACGCGTCGATCCGTCTCGACGTGCGGCGCATCGAGACCCTCAAGGACGGCGCCGAGCCGGTCGGCAACCGCACCCGGGTGAAGGTCGTCAAGAACAAGATGGCGCCGCCGTTCAAGCAGGCAGAGTTCGACATCATCTACGGCCAGGGCATCAGTCGCGAGGGTGGCCTCATCGACGTCGGAGTCGAGCAGGGCTTCGTGCGCAAGTCCGGCGCCTGGTACACCTACGAAGGCGATCAGCTCGGGCAGGGCAAGGAGAACGCGCGAGCGTTCCTGCGCGACAACCCCGACCTCGCCGACGAGATCGAGAAGAAGATCAAGGAGAAGCTCGGCGTCGGACCGCGCGTGGACGCGCCTGCCGAGCCGGAGGTCCCGCTCGCGAAGGTCGACTTCTGAGCCGCCCTTCGGTGGGGGGCGGGGCCCGGTTCGGGCGCCGACCGATGAGCCGCGATAAGCGTGACGACCCGACAGTGGAGCTCGACGACGGGGCGGCCGACGCCGCCGATCCCGACGCTCTCGCTCGCTCTGTGGTCCTCGACCAGCTGAGTGCCGCGCCACGCACGCGCGCTCAGCTGGCCGACGCCCTGGCCCGTCGCGGAGTTGGCGTCGACGTCGCTTCCGCTGCGCTCGACCGGTTCACCGAGCTCGGATATGTCGACGATGCAGCCTTTGCGGCAGCTTGGGTGCAGTCACGGTCAGCGGGTCGCGGCCTGGCTCGCCGGGCCCTCGGGAACGAGCTCCGGACCAAGGGCGTCGCTCCGGCACTGGTCGAGGAAGCGCTCGATGCGCTCGACCCCCGTCAGGAGGAGGAGTCCGCTCGCGAGCTGATCGCCCGCAAGCTCTCCTCGACCCGTCGGCTGCAGAGGCCGGTGCGTGAGCGACGGGTGCTGGCGATGCTCGCCCGCAAGGGCTATCCGCCGGGCGATGCATTACGCCTCATCCGCGAGGCGCTCGCCAGCGAGGCCGGTGACGAGCCCGACGATCGCGCGTCGTCCGTCGACCAAGTCGACTCCGTCAACATCGTCGACCAAGTCGACCAAGTCGAAGACAGTGAAGACAGCGTCGGGATGGACGGCTGATTTCGGCTGGACGGGTAGCTTGCCCGTGCGGCAGTCTCAGTCCATGGTCGACCCGCACCGGAGTGCTCAGGCGAGCGTCACGGCCGTCAGCAGAAGCCCCACCTACACCATGGCCAAGCCCAATAGGGATTGCATCCGACTCATCGAGGGTCTCGGTGTTGACGGCGACGTCCACAGCGGGGTCACGGTCAAGCACCGCAGCAGGGTCGCGCGCGACCCCACGGCGCCCAATCTGCGCCAGGTGCACCTGATCGCTACCGAGCTGCATGACGAGCTCAGGGAAGCCGGCTTCGCGGTTCCCCCGGGTCGCATGGGGGAGAACGTCACGACCCGGGGGGTCGACCTGCTGGCCCTGCCCACGGGCGCACTGTTGACCCTCGGCCGTGACGCCGTCGTTCGGGTCACCGGGCTGCGCAATCCCTGCCTTCAGCTCGAAGGCATCGCCAAGGGGGTTCAGCGCGCCGTGCTGTCTCGCGACGAGAACGGCGACCTGGTGCGCAAGGCGGGGATCATGGCCGTGGTCGTCAGCTCCGGCGAGATCCGGCCGGGCGATCCCATCGCGGTGGCCCTGCCGCCTGGCCCGCACAGTCCACTGCAGCCCGTCTGACCCCGAGCCCCGACGCCTGATCCTCGCGTTGGCCTGGCATTTCGGCTCGTCGCTACGGCATGGCCCCGACCTCGCCGACCGCTGCGCCGTCCACGGGCGAAGCGGCGCTCCTCACGGCGCGGCGACTCCGCCGTTCTATCCATGTGGCGAGCGATGAGAGTGTGAGACAGAGACTGATATAGATCGCGGCGACCACGATGAGCACGGGGATCGTCGGATAGTCGAACTCCGGCTGCGTCGTCAGCTGTCGGCCTTCGGTGAGCAGCTCGCGATAGGTGATGAGAAAGCCGATCGCGGTGTCCTTGAGCAGCACGACCAGCTGGCTGATGATTGCCGGCAGCATCGCGCGGATGCCTTGGGGCAGCAGCACCAGGCGCACTACCTGGCCCTTGCGCAACCCCAGCGCATAGCCCGCTTCTGCCTGACCTCGGGGCACCGAGGCGATGCCCGCGCGGAAGATCTCCGCGAGCACCGACCCGTTGTAGAGCGTCAGCGCGATGACCACGGCAACGAACGGTGAGAGCTGCAAGCCATAGCCGAAGAAGAACATCATCACGACGACGGGGAGGGCTCGGAAGAGCTCGACGACGGTGAACGACGGCGAGCGCAGCCACGCCTTGTCGGAGATGCGACCCGCCGCCAGGACGGTGCCGAGGAGCAGGGCGAGCACCGCCGCGACAGCCGCGGCACGCAGGGTGTTGAGAAGCCCGTGGAGCAAGGTCGTCTGCACGAACGAATACTCGAACGCTGACCACTTGCGCCCGTCGAACTGGCCCGTCTGCGCCAGCTTGACCACGACGTACGCCATGAGCAGAAGCACCAGCGCGAGAGTGATGACACCGTAGATCCGGTAGCGGGCCCGGGCGCGCGGCCCTGGGGCGTCGAAGAGCACGGACGCCGCAGGAGCGGCCACCGTGCTCACCGCGCCACCGCCCAGTGGCGTTCGAGCTGTCGTTGGCCGACGGCGAGTGGCAGCACGAGCAGCAGGAAGCCCAGAGCGATCCAGAGCAGCCACTGGGTCTGCGAGTAGCCGCGTTCGGAGATGTAGGAACGCGTCGCACCGGCCTCGAGCACGCTGAAGCCGGCGGCGATGGTCGTGTTCTTGACCAGCGCGATGATCACGCTCGCCAGCGGAGGCACCACTGTGCGCATGGCCTGTGGCAGCACGATCAGTCCGAGCACCTGCGAGAACGTCATGCCGAGAGCCCGGGCTGCCTCCGCCTGACCGACCGGGACGGTGTTGATACCGCTGCGAACAGCCTCGCAGACGAAAGCCGCCGTGTAGATCGTCAGGGCGAGGACAGCGAACGAGAAGAAGGAGAAGCGCACGTCGAGTCGTGGCAGGCCGAAGACTGCAAAGGCGAAGACCAGCGTCAACGGCGTGTTGCGCAACAGGCTCACATACACGGTCCCGACCGCCCGCAGCGCGGGGACCGGTGACACGCGCAGCGACGCGAGCACGGTGCCCAGCACCAGCGCCAGAACCCCGGAGAGCAGGGTCAGCTTGATGGTGTTGGCGAAGCCGGTGCGCACGAGGTCGAGATTGTCGAGCAATGTCGCCAACACTGCATTGCCTCTCGGGTAGGTCGGTCGCGCACGGATGGATGAGCTGGTCCAGGGGTCCGCCGAGCCCGTCGAGCCCGTCGAGCCTGTCGAGCGTGGGGCCGACCGCCGACGGTCGGCCCCACGCTCGCCCGGCCTCGGCTCAGTAGCGCTCGATCGTCGGCTTCGTGGTGGTGGAACCCGACTTGCCCAGCGTCGCGTCGTAGATCTTCTGCCACGTGCCGTCGTCGAGGGCGCCTTGGATGATGTCGTCGACCTTGTCGCGCAGCGCCTTGTCGTCCTTGTTCATCCCGATGCCGTACTTCTCGGTGCTGAAAGGCTTGCCGACGACCTTGAGCTTGTCGGGCTGAGCCGCCGCATAGCCCTTGAGGATCGCGTCGTCGGTCGTCACGGCGTCGACCTGCTTGGCGATGAGCTGCTCGACACACTGGGAGTACTTCTCGAACTCCACGGTCTTGGCATCCTTGTGCTCATCCTTGATCCGGGCGATCGAGGTCGAGCCCGTCACGGAGCACACCGTCTTGCCGGCCAGCGCATCCGGGCCCGTGATCGTCGTGTCGTCCTTGCGCACGAGAAGGTCCTGACCTGCGACGAAATAGGGCCCCGCGAAGCCGACGAGCGCCTTGCGCTTGTCGGTGATCGAGTAGGTGCCGACATAGAGGTCGACCTGTCCGCCCGAGATCGCGGTCTCACGGTTGGCCGACGGGATCGCGCTGAATTTGATCTTGTCCTTGGCGAGGCCCAGCTTGCCAGCGACCAGCCTGGCGATCTCGATGTCGAAGCCGGAGTACGCCCCGGTGGTCGCGTCCTTGAAGCCGAGGTTCGGCTGGTCCTCCTTCACCCCGATGTTGATGGTGCCGCGGCTCTTGATGGCGTCGAAGGTCTTCGACCCGGCGACCGTCACGTTGGACGCGGCACCGCCGACGTCGACGGAGGCCCCGGTCCCGGACGACGACCCGGACTTCCCGCAACCGGTGACTGTCAGAACGGCGACGACGACGGCCGCCGAACAGGTCGTGAAGCGTCTCGTGCGCATAACGGGGATCTCCTCGATCAGTGGGACAGAATCTTGGACAGGAAGTCCTTGGCTCGCTCGGATCTCGGGGCGGTGAAAAATGTGTCGGGGCTCGCCTCCTCGACGATGCGGCCCGCATCCATGAAAACGACGCGGTCGGCGGCCTTGCGGGCGAATCCCATCTCGTGGGTCACCACGACCATGGTCATGCCGCTCTCCGCGAGCGACACCATGACCTCGAGGACCTCGTTGATCATCTCGGGATCGAGCGCGGAGGTGGGCTCGTCGAACAGCATGACCTTCGGCTCCATGGCCAGCGCGCGGGCGATGGCCACCCGCTGTTGCTGGCCGCCCGAGAGCTGGGCCGGAAACTTGTCGGCCTGGGCCGCGACACCGACCCGCTCGAGCAGGGACATCGCCTGCGTGCGCGCCTGCGGGGCCGCAATTCCGCGCACCTTGACCGGCCCCAGCGTGACGTTCTGCAGGACCGTCTTGTGAGCAAACAGGTTGAACGACTGGAAGACCATGCCGACCTCGCTTCGCAGCTTCGCGAGGGCGGCCCCCTCAGCCGCGAGCTCCGTGCCGTCGAGGGTGATTCGACCGGAGTCGATCGCCTCCAGGCGGTTGATCGTGCGGCACAGGGTCGACTTGCCCGAGCCGGATGGTCCGATCACGACGACAACCTCGCCGAGTGCAACGCTCAGGTCGATGTCCCGAAGGACGTGGAGCTCCCCGAAGTGCTTGTTCACGCCCGCCAGGACGACGAGTGGTCGGCGCGAAGCCGACGATGACGTGGCGGCTGACGAGTCGCTCATGGAGGGAAGGTAGCCCTAAACACATCAACTGGTCATAACGCCACGTTGCCGACTCGTGACGCGCCTGGTCCGCGGGTGTGTCAGGGCCGCCACGCCGTACGCTGGGCCGTGCCATGACAACCGACACCGCCGAGCCGAGCGCGACGCGCACCTACGAGGTCCGGACCCACGGGTGCCAGATGAACGTGCACGACTCCGAGCGTCTCGCCGGTCTGCTCGAGGCCGCCGGCTACGCCCGCGCCACCGCCGACGAGGCGAGCCGGGGGGCTGACGTGGTCGTCTTCAACACCTGCGCGGTCCGTGAGAACGCCGACAACAAGCTCTACGGCAACCTGGGCCACCTCGCTGACACCAAGCGCAAGCGGCCCGGCATGCAGATAGCAGTCGGCGGCTGTCTCGCTCAGAAGGACCGGGCCGACATCGTGCGCCGCGCTCCGTGGGTGGATGTGGTCTTCGGCACCCACAACATCGGGTCGTTGCCGGTCCTGCTCGAGCGCGCCCGGCACAACGGTGAGGCACAGGTCGAGATCCTGGACACCCTCGAGACCTTCCCGTCCACGTTGCCGACCCGGCGCGACTCCGCCTACTCCGCGTGGGTGTCCATCAGCGTCGGCTGCAACAACACCTGCACCTTCTGCATCGTCCCGGCCCTGCGCGGCAAGGAGAAGGACCGCCGGCCGGGGGACGTGCTCGCCGAGGTCGGCGCACTCGTGGACCAGGGCGTCATCGAGGTGACGCTGCTCGGTCAGAACGTCAACGCCTACGGCGGCGAGTTCGGAGACCGGCAGGCTTTCTCCAAGCTGCTACGCGCCTGCGGCGCGATCGAGGGCTTGGAGCGCGTTCGTTTCACCAGCCCGCACCCGCGCGACTTCACCGACGATGTGATCGCCGCCATGGCCGAGACGCCCAACGTGATGCCGAGCCTGCACATGCCCCTGCAATCGGGCTCCGACGAGGTCCTTCGTGTGATGCGGCGTTCCTACCGCCAGGACCGCTATCTCGACATCGTGCGCAACGTACGAACTGCAATGCCGGAAGCCGCGATCACCACTGACATCATCGTCGGCTTCCCGGGTGAGACCGAGGAAGACTTCGCGCAGACGCTGCACGTGGTCCGTGAGGCGCGGTTCGCGAGCGCGTTCACGTTCCAGTATTCCAAGCGTCCCGGCACGCCCGCCGCCCAGATGCCCGGCCAGGTCCCCAAGCTCGTGGTGCAGGAGCGCTACGAGCGCCTCGTCGAGCTGCAGGAGAGCATCTCGGGCTCGCAGAACCAGGCACAGGTCGGGCGCGTCGTCGAGGTGCTTGTCGCCGAGGGTGAGGGCCGCAAGGACCGTGCCACGCTGCGACTGTCGGGGCGCGCCGAGGACAACCGACTGGTGCATGTCGACCCACGCGGCTCGGCGACGCCCCGCCCTGGCGATGTCGTGACCGTCGAGGTCACCTATGCCGCGCCGCACCATCTGGTGGCCGATGCGGGCATCCGCCAGCTTCGGCGCACCCGCGCCGGCGACGCGTGGGAGGCCGGACAGACCGGCGGCACCGCGGCACGGGTCTCCCTCGGCATGCCCACGATCGGAGCTCCGCGTCCGCTGCCTGCTTCGACGTGCGGCTGACGTCTTCCACGTGTTCGTCGCCGGGGCGCTATGCCCTCACCCCCCGCTGATCGTGCCCGAGGTCGCCAGTGGTGCTCGACACGAGCTTGCTGCGGTGCGTGCCGCCTGTGACGAGGCCGTACGCGCGCTGCTCACAGCCGCGCCCGACACCGTGGTCGTGGTGGGCGACGCACTGAGCACCGGCCCGGTCAGTGGGGTCCTCGACCTGAGCACCTTCGGCCTGCGGCCCGACACGCAGCGCGCGACCGCGACGAGGCTCCCGCTGAGCGTGGGCATAGGGGTCTGGCTGCTGCGGCGAGCCGGGTGGGTCGGTGCCGTCGAGCTGATGGGTGTCTGCGCGCGCGACAGCGCAGCGCAGTGCGCAGCACTCGGGGTCAGCCTGGTCTCGGCGCCGCACCGGGTCGCGCTGCTCGCCATGGGTGACGCGAGCTCGTGTCGCCCACCCGTCGCGCCGCGCGCGCCCGACGAGCGGGCTGTCGCGTTCGACGCGTCGGTCGCGGTTGCGTTGCGTGACGGCGACCCGCAGGCCTTGCTGGCCGTCGAGCTGGCGACTGCGCTCGCGCTCGGTGCCGTGGGCAGGGCCGCGTGGCAGGTGCTCGCCGGCGCGGCGGGGAAGGTCCGAGGAGGACTGCTGCACGATGCAGCGCCCTACGGCGTCGGCTACCTCGTGGCGAGCTGGATTCCTGAACCATGATTCGTCGACCATGATTCCTGTGCTGGCGCTCGTAGGTCCTACGGCTTCGGGCAAGACCGCGTTGGGCGTCGCGCTGGCCCTCGAGGTCGGCGGAGAGATCGTCAACGCCGACTCCATGCAGCTCTACGAGGGCATGGACATCGGAACGGCGAAGGCGACCGAAGAAGATCGCCGCGGTGTTCGCCACCACCTGCTCGACATCTGGGACATCCGCCAGGCTGCCAGCGTCGAGCACTACCAGCGGGCGGCACGCCAGGTGATCGCGGAGATCGCGTCGCGCGGCAAGGTGCCCATCCTGGTCGGTGGCAGCGGGCTCTATGTGCGGGCAGCGCTCGATGTCATGGACTTCCCGGGCACCGATCCGGTCGTTCGCGGCCGACTCGAGGCCGAGCTGACCAGGCACGGCGCGGCCGCCATGCACGCGCGCCTCGCCCAGCTGGCCCCTGATGCGGCGCATCGCATCCCGTCGCACAACCCCCGGCGCGTCGTACGCGCCCTCGAGGTCGTCACGCTGACAGGGCACTTCAGCGGCGAGCTGCCGCCGCCGACGTACGCGCTGCCTGCGGTGCAGATCGGGCTCTGCCTGCCACGTGACGTCCTGGCTGCGCGGTCAGCCGCGCGCGTCGACGCGATGTGGGCGCGTGGCCTGGTCGACGAGGTCCGGGGGCTCGACGCCCGCGGCCTGCGGCAGGGGATCACCGCGCGCCGCGCGCTCGGCTATGGCCAGGTGCTGCGTGTGCTCGACGGCGAGCTCGACGATGCCGCAGCGCGTGCCGAGACGGTGCGCGCGACGCGTCGCTACGTTCGCCGCCAGGAGTCGTGGTTCCTGCGCGACTCCCGTATCACCTGGCTCGACCCGCGGGAGGCGTCGACCGTGGGTGCGGCGGTGGCGGCGTACGCCTCGGCCGCCGGGTCACCCCTGTCGTGATGTCGGGGTTTCGGGGAAGCCGACTCAGGTGCTGCGCTCGCGTCTCTCACGATCGGATACTGAGCTTTGCCTGCGGACGCTGCAGCGATGAGGTAGTCATGAAACATGTCCGTAACACAACGGTCACGGGCACGTCGCTCGGCGAGAAGTCTCCGGGAGACCCGAGCGAGCCGGGCGTCGCTGTCGGTGAGGGTGCTGGGAGTCGCGTGCCTCTCGATGCTCGTCATGCCACCGGTGACGACGGCGGCGACTTCCGGGCCCGTGCGTGATCGCGGGCACGCTGACGGCTACGGCGGGGCTGTCGCCGCGTCGCGGCCGGAGGCAGCAGCCGTCGCAATGCAGGTACTTCTCGACGGCGGCCGGGCGGCGGATGCAGCAGTAGCAGGAGCGGCAGCGCTCGGGGTCGTGGCACCGCGCGAAGGTGGCTTCGGCGGCGGCAGTGCACTGCTGCACGCGGACGGTCGCACAGGCAAAGTCAGCCAGGTGCAGAGCTGCGCGGCGGGCGGGGCGCTCGCGGCATGGGAGCAGGCGTTGCGCAGCTGGGGCACCCTGAGCATGCCGGAAGCCGTGGCGCCGGCCGCTGAGCTCGCGAAGGAGCTGAACGGCTCCGGCGAGCGGATCGATGCCGGCCTCGTCGCGACTTACCAAGCACTCGTGACTCTCACCGGGCCGCGCCAGGCGCGCCGGCCGGTGCTGTCCATGAGCGATCTCGGCAGGCAGATCTCCCAGGCGGCTGGCGCGCCGGTGCCGACCGCGCCCGCCGGCCCTGCCGTGACCAGCTCCTATCGCGGCGTCACCGTCGCGGGTGGTGCCTCTCACCTGCTGTCTCGGCTGGAACCTGTGGCGCTTCACGGCGCCGCGGCTGCGCAGGTCCGGTCGGCCGTCGCGGCAGCCGTGGCTTCCGTCGGCACGGACAACAGCGCGTCGGTGGACGTCCTCGTTGCCGATCGGTGGGGCGATGTCGTCACTGTCACCTCCTCCCTCGGCGCGGCTGGCTCCACCCAGCACCCGGTGCCGGGTCGCGGCCTCTGGGTGGGGCGGCCGGTCGGCTGCGCTCGCTCGCTGCCGAGCGTGCTCGTGCGCGACGGCATCCCCGCCGCGGCCGTGTCGCCGGGTGGGCGCGGCGGGTGGGGCGCATCGTCGGTCGCGCGAGTGGTGACGGTGATCAGTGCGCTGGTCGACAGCGACGCGACGCTGCCCGATGCGGCGGCTCGGGCCGAGGGTGGTCGTGAGCTCAACCCCGCGCCGCTCGCGCTGCAGGTCTTCGCGGACGGGCGCGTACGCGCCGTGGCCGGCGGTCCGGACTCGGTGACTGCGGGCGCCGCGGTCGCCTCGCCGGTGCGGTGACGGTGACCGGAGCCCCGTTGGGGCAGACTCGGCACGTGCAGGTGCGCAAAGGACACGGGACCGAGAACGACTTCGTCGTGCTCCATGACCCCGACAACGAGCAAGCGTCGAGCGATGCGCTCGTCGTGGCGCTCTGCGACCGCCGAGCCGGCGTCGGAGGCGACGGCTTGCTGCGAGTCGTGCGCACCGCGGCGCTGGTCGACACGGACCCGACCGCTGCGGCAGCCGCTGCGGGGTCCGAGTGGTTCATGGACTACCGCAACGCCGACGCCAGCGTCGCTGAGATGTGCGGGAACGGCGTACGCGTCGTCGCCGAGCACCTCGCGACAGCTGGGTGCATCGATCGGGCCCGACCACTTCTCCTGGGTACGCGCGGGGGCACCAAGCGCGTGACGTTCACCCATGGGCTGATCTCGGTGCAGATGGGGCGTGCGCGTGTCGGGCGCGACGACCTCACGGTCACGACGGAGGTGGGCGCCGCGAGAGCCACGCAGGTGTGGATGCCCAATCCTCACGCCGTCGCGATCACGGCTGACCTCGCGCTGGCGGGGGAGCTGCGCCACGCCCCGCTCGTCACGCCGGCCGGCGCGTTTCCCGAGGGCGTCAACGTCGAGATCGTTCAGCTCGTCGGGCCGGGTCACCTGCGGCTGCGGGTGCATGAGCGCGGCGTGGGGGAGACGCGCTCGTGTGGCACGGGGATCTGTGCCGCAGCGGTGGTGGCCTCGCACGAAGCCGTAGCACGCGGCTGGGGTGCGCTGAGCAGCTGGGAGGTCGACGTGCCCGGAGGCCGCCTGCAGGTGGACCTGCGTCCCTCGGAGCACGGGGACGAGGTCACCCTGACCGGGCCGGCCGTCATGGTGGGCACCATCTCGCTGGACGAAGCCTGGTTGGCCGCGGTCGGTGTCGGGCCTCGCGTGGGTGCTTCGGTCGAATAGCAGGTGCCACGTCGCGATCGATCTGCGACGCTGGCCGGGATGACACGAGCCGACGACGACGTTGAGAACCACAGAATGACTGAACCCATGCCCACGAACCGCATGCCCACGAACCGCATGCCCGAGCACGCCGGGCTCACCGCAGCCGAGAGCGCCACGCGTGCGTTGCTCGCCCAGTTCGATGAGGACGGCTTCCCGGTCGACGAGGAGTCGGCAGATGGCGACCAGCTCGACCGCGCCGACCGGCAGGCGCTTCGCCGGGTCGCGGGTCTGTCCACGGAGCTCACCGACGTCACCGAAGTCGAATATCGCCAGCTGCGACTCGAACGTGTCGTTCTGGTGGGCGTGTGGACCGAAGGCACCGCCGAGGACGCCGAAGTGAGCCTCGTCGAGCTGACTGCCCTCGCCGAGACCGCGGGGTCCTTGGTTCTGGACGCCCTGTCCCAACGTCGTGACAAGCCCGACCCCGCCACCTACATCGGGTCCGGCAAGGCACAGGAGCTTCGCGACGTGGTCGTGGCGACCGGCGCCGACACCGTGATCTGTGACGGCGAGCTGACCCCCGGACAGTTGATCGCGTTGGAAAAGGTCGTCAAGGTCAAGGTCGTCGACCGCACCGCTCTGATCCTCGACATCTTCGCCCAGCATGCGCAGAGCCGAGAAGGCAAGGCCCAGGTCGCCCTGGCCCAGATGCAATACATGCTTCCCCGGCTCCGTGGTTGGGGTGAGTCCATGTCGCGTCAGGCCGGTGGTCGGGTCGCCGGCGGTGCCGGGATCGGGTCGCGAGGCCCTGGTGAAACCAAGATCGAGACCGACCGGCGCCGGATCCGCACCAAGATGTCGCGCCTGCGAGCCGACATCTCGGCGATGAAGGTGTCCCGCGAGACCCAGCGTGGCAGCCGCCGCCGCAGCGGTGTCCCTGCCGTGGCGATCGCCGGCTACACGAATGCGGGCAAGTCCTCCCTGCTCAACCGGTTCACCGGTGCCGGTGTGCTCGTGGAGAACTCGTTGTTCGCCACGCTCGATCCGACGGTTCGCCGCACCCGGACAGCAGACGGGCGCACCTACACGATCGCCGACACGGTCGGCTTCGTCCGCCACCTGCCTCACCAGCTCGTGGAGGCGTTCCGGTCGACCTTGGAGGAGGTCGCAGACGCCGACGTCGTCGTGCACGTGGTCGACGGATCGCATCCCGACCCCGAGTCCCAGCTCGCAACGGTCCGCAAGGTCCTGGCCGACGTGGGCGCTGCGGACCTGCCCGAGATCGTGGTGATCAACAAGGCAGATGTCGCAGACCCCGCTGTCGTCGCCCGGCTGCGTGCGGCCGAGTCGCGAAGCGTCGGTGTCGTCGTCGTCTCCGCTCGTACGGGCGAGGGCATCGACGAGCTGCGAGCGCTCGTCGAGCGATCGCTGCCTCATCCGCTGGTGAGCATCGAGGCGTGCGTGCCCTACACCCGTGGGGACCTGATCGCCAGGGTTCATGAAGCGGGCGATATCGAGCTCGAGGAGCACGTGGGTGAAGGCACCCACATCCGCGCGCGGGTCAGGGCGTCGCTCGCGGCCGAGCTCGCCGCCTTCTCTACCGTCGCGGTGCGCGTCTGATCGCGGCTCGTGAGTGGCGAGCTCAACGGGATGCCGTCGCTGCTCGCAGCGGCGGCGTCCGTCGTATCTTGCGGCCCGTCCACCGCACGATAGGCATGAGGGTCGATGTCGTGGACGCGCCGTCGAGCACGGCCCAGGTGCGGTAGCTCGCCCGGGGAAAGGCGACGTCGTCGTGGTGCTGGCGACGAGCCAGGTCGAAACTCACTTGTTGCCAGGCACGTCGGGGCCTGAGCGCGACGCCCAGCTCGACGGCCGACTCGCGGGCGAAGCGGCGCGTCCCGGCAACGAGAGGTTGGCGCGGCAGTGCCGCCCCTCGATAGGTGTAGGTCCGTCCCCTCCCGGCGAGCCCGAGCCGGGCCGTCAGCTTCTCCATGGTGGGAATGCGACTCGGTCGCAGCTCACGGCCCACCTTGAGCTTGGTGTTGGCGGGCAGTCCGGCGAAGGACTGCACGAGCCGACCGCCGCGTGCGGTGCGGCCGGCCAGGGCGACGCTGCGGAAGACCTTCGCCGCGCCGCCGCCCGCGGTCGTCGCCGTCTCCACGCCGATGGAGCGCCACCCCTTGCCTTCGGCCGGCGCGGCCGACTGCACGATGACGTCGCAGGTGATCGCGACGAGCCCGGAGACGAGCGCGATCGTGGCGAGCGCGCCGGAGAGCGCCGGGCACCACAGCGTCATCATCGAGGCGACTCCTGCGACCGCGGAGATGTCGGTCGCCAGCCTGCTGGTCAACGCCAGCTTGGGCACGACATAGCGCTCGAACCAGCCGATCGTGCTCCGGTAGTCGCCCGACCGGCTTGCGTCATCGAGGGCGGCCGCGGCAGTGCGCGCCCGGGCAGTGAGGCCATCAGCAACGCGAGCGCACTCCTCGCGAGCCTGCGCGATGGTGCGCCTGGCATCGCCGATCTCGGTTTCGCAGGAAGCAACGATCTGCTGCCACTGTGCGGTGGCCGGCGCGTCCGCGGCCCGCTGGACCTCAGCCAGGGTGTCGATAGCGCGGTGCTGACGAAGCACGAACGAGGCCATGTGCTCGCGTGCGGCCCGTGCGCGCGCCTCAGCCGTCCGAGCGCGCGACTGCGAGTCGACCAGGCCGCCCGGGCCCCGCAGAAAGGTGTTCAACGCCTCAGCGGCGCGGCTGTAGGACGTGGTGACGAGGTGCAGCCGAGGGCCTGTCTGCGCCTGGTGCGCGCGAAAAGCGTGAGCCGCCGTGCCGCTCCAGACGAGGTCGTCCAGGGCCCGTTCTGCGCCTGCCAGTTGGCGCGCGGCAGAGGCGGCGCCGTCGGACACCTCTCCCAGGAAGGCCACGAGCGAGGCCAGTGCAGCCGGATCGCCTGGCGCGGGATCGCCGGCCTCGATGCCCGGCCACCATGCTCGGGCACTCATCGCGTGGACTGAAAAGCGAATGTCCCCGCGCTCCGGGCGAAAACCTCGGTGACGGCGGGCAGGTGCCCGCCGAGGGGGCTGGTGAAGGTCAGCATCGCCGTAGTCGACAGTGTCGTCGGCGCGGGCACGTAGTAGCGCGTCACGGCCATCGGCAGCGCCGTTCGTGACCTGCGGTCGAGGATGACCGACCGAGTCTCGGTGAGGCGTACGGCCTCGGTGCCGTCCTCGAGCGCGACCAGGCTGACCGCCCGGTCCGCTGCCGCGTCCCGGTCGGCTTCCAGGCCGGTCGCCAGCTCGGCCGCCGGCGCGGTGACGTCCTCCAGCACCTGCACCACAAGACCGGCGCACGCCGGAACGCGGCCATGGTGCATGCCGGACCAGCCCGCCGCCAGGCGTACGCCGGCGTCCTGGCTCTGCTTCACGGTCGAGTCCATGACCGCTGCCAGCTCCGCTCGGTGACGTGCCAGCGCGGGGGACCGGCGTACGGCCTGCGCGACACGTCGTTGAGTCGACCGGGCGGCTGACTCCGGCGCCAGGTCCATCACGTCCCAGTCGGGCGGCAGCGAGAGCGTGAAACCCCCCGGACCCGTCCTCACGGCGTCACCGTTGCACCCGTGGCGATCGCCTGGTCGGTCTGCCGGTAGGCCTGCGCGGCCTGGCTGAGCCCGGGGATGACTGTGGCGAGGTCGAGATCCATCGCGCGCAGGCCCCGCTCCCAGTGGTCGAAGAACGCGTGCAGCCTGTCGACGATCAGCTCTGAGCCCACCGACTCTCCCGAGATCGATGTGGCACTTTTCGTCGACGCCAGGGTGCTGCGAATCTTCTGCAGCCCATGGGCGAGGTCTTCCAGCGCCGTCGGGTCGACGCGAATCTCCGGCACGACAACCTCCTCTTCCTTCGTCGGACCTGTCGCGGGTGGGGGTGGCACCGCGGTGTCGCTGCGCAACCTAGGGATCGCGGGCGGCGACCGGGGGGCGGCTGACGACATCTGTGGATGACCGTCGAGATTGCGCGTGGGGCCGGTTCGAGCGGCTAGCCTCGCGCCGTGAGCTCCCCGCCTTCGACCACCGATCTCGGCGTGGCCGAGGTGCTCGCATGCGCCGTCCGCGCGCTCGGCGGCACCGAGCGGCCCGGCCAAATCGCGATGGCCGAGGCGGTGGCCGAAGCGATGGAGACGGGAGAGCACCTGCTCGTGCAGGCGGGGACAGGCACCGGGAAGAGCCTCGCCTATCTCGTGCCCGCCCTTGTGCACGCCGTCTCGGGTGAAGGCCCCGTCGTCATCGCGACAGCGACGCTCACGCTCCAGTCGCAGATCGTCGACCGCGATCTCCCGCGCCTCGTCGACGCCGTGGCGGCCCTGCTGGGTCGCCGCGCCACTTTCGCGATCTCGAAGGGCCGGTCCAACTACGTCTGCAAGGCCAAGCTCGCCGGCGTGGTGCCGGACGACGAGGCGGGTGCCCTGTTCTCGGCCCCCGCCACGCCGATGGGACGTGAGGTGGCACGAGCGCGCGCCTGGGCCGAGGAGACCGACAGTGGTGATCGCGACGAGTTGGTCCCCGGCGTCTCGCAGCGTGCGTGGCGCCAGGTCAGCGTGACGGCACGCGAGTGCATCGGCGCTCAGAAGTGCGCCTACGGTCCGGAGTGCTTCGCTGAGCTCGCGCGTTCGCGTGCGGCTGGGGCCGACATCGTGATCACCAACCACGCGCTCCTGGCGCTCGACGCGCTGGAGTCGTTCGCGATCCTGCCCGAGCACGACGTGGTGGTGGTCGACGAGGCTCATGAGCTGGTCGACCGGGTCACGGGCGTGGCGACCGAGGAGCTGACCGTCGCCACCGTCGAGCGGGCGGCGGCCCGCGCGATGCGCGTCGTCGACGCCACTGCGGCCTCGGACCTGGTGGACGCGGCGGCCGCGCTGGGAGACGTGCTCGAGGCGCTGTCGCCCGAGCGCCTGCACGACCCGTTGCCGCCCTCCCTCGCCGATGCGCTGATGACGGTACGTGACGGCGCCAGGTCGGCGCAGTCGGCGTTGGCCGCAGCGAAGGATGCCGACGAAGCGGCGCGGCGGGCCGCCCGCGTCGCCGTTGATGCGGTGTTCGCCACCGCTGAGCGCCTCCTCGCGATGGGGTCCTTCGACGTCGTGTGGCTTACGGCCAGCGACCGGATGGGCCGGTCGCTCAACGTCGCACCGCTTTCGGTCGCGGGCCTCCTGCGGGCGTCGCTGTTCGCCGATCGCACAGTCATCTGCACGTCTGCCACGCTCGAGCTGGGCGGCTCCTTCGACCTCGTCGCGCGTGGGCTGGGCCTGGGGGCAGACAAGGCCGACGGCCCGGCTTATCGAGGTCTCGACGTGGGATCCCCGTTCGATGCGGCAAAGCAAGGAATGCTCTACGTCGCTGCGCGGCTGCCGCCTCCAGGTCGTGACGCGATCGCGCCGGCGGCCCTCGACGAGCTCGCCGATCTCATCGAAGCGGCCGGCGGGCGCACGCTGGGTTTGTTCTCTTCCACACGCGCGGTGGGCGAGGCGGCGGGTGCACTCCGACGACGCCTCGAGGAGCGCCGCATCCCGCTGCTCGTCCAGGGTGAGGGCTCGACCGCCGAGCTCGTGCGCGCCTTCGCCGCCGACGCGCGGACGTGCCTGTTCGGCACGATGTCGTTGTGGCAGGGCGTCGACGTCCCCGGCTCGTCTCTGCAGCTCGTCGTGATCGACCGCATTCCGTTCCCTCGGCCCGATGATCCGCTCATGGCTGCACGCCGCGATGCCGCCGGTCCGGCCGGCTTCCGCACGGTCTATGCGGCAGCCGCGGCGCTGAAGCTGGCGCAGGGGGCGGGGCGGCTGCTGCGCACGATGACCGACCGTGGCGTCGTCGCGGTCCTCGACCCGAGACTCACGACGGCCAGCTACGCACCATTCCTGCGCGCGAGCATGCCGCAGTTCTGGCCGACCACCGACCGGGCGGTCGCGCTGTCCGCGTTGGGTCGGATCGACGCCGATGCTCCCGCTGCGCTGCGCGTGGGCGTGCCGCCGCCTCGTGTGACGGCGCGAGTGACGTGACCCGCATGCCGTCGCTCGTCCTCCCGATGCTCGCCACCGCGGCCCCGCTGCCGTCGGCCGAGGATGATGTGCGGTGGTCCTACGAGATGAAGTGGGACGGCGTACGCGCCATCGCCTACGTGCAGGACGGCAGCGTTCGAGCCTTGTCTCGCAACAGTCGCGACATCACCGGCGGATATCCCGAGCTGGCCGGCTTGGCGGGCCGCCTCGGCGATCGGGCCGCAGTGCTCGACGGCGAGCTGGTCGCCTTCGACGCCAAGGGGGCTCCCAGCTTCGAGCTGCTGCAGAGTCGGATGCACGTTCGCGCACCCGACCAGGTGCGGCAGCTGACGAGGACGACACCGGTCGTGTTTGTGGTGTTCGACGTCCTGCACCTGGGCGAACGGTCGCTCGTTGGGCTGCCCTACGACGAACGACGCGCGATCTTGGCTTCCCTGAACCTCGATTCGCGTCAGTGTTTTGTCCCACCGGCGTTCGTCAGCGACGGGGCTGCTGCGCTACAGACCTCGAAGCTGCAGCGGCTCGAAGGTGTGGTGGCGAAGCGACGCGACAGTGCCTATGCCCCGGGTTCGCGTTCGGACTGCTGGCGCAAGGTCAAGCACATGCGTATGCAGGAAGTCGTGATCTGTGGCTGGAAGCGGGGATCAGGGCGGCTGGGAGGTGGGCTCGGCTCACTGATGCTCGGTGTCTACGAAGGTGAGCAGCTTCTCTTCATCGGCCATGTCGGCTCGGGATTCTCGCACGCAGCGCTGATGCAGTTGTCGCAGCTGCTGCAGCCGCTCGGACGCAGCGGGCCGGCTTATGCGGTGGCGCCGGACCGGGAGCAGGCGCGGGACGCACAGTGGGTGGAGCCTCGACTGGTAGGTGAAGTCCTCTTCAGTGATTGGACGCGTGACGGGCGCCTGCGCCACCCGTCATGGCGGGGTCTGCGCCCGGACAAAGATCCTCGACAGGTGCATGTGGAACCGGGTCCGAACGGCTAGGGTGTCGCCGTGGCCGACCGCGAATGGACCTTCCTCAGCAACCATGGGCACGTGCTCGTGGCCGTTGCACAGGACCCTGAGGCGCGGGTCGTGGACATCGCGGCCCGCGTGGGGATCACCGACCGAGCAGTCCAGGCCATCCTGAACGACCTCGAGCAGACCGGCTACCTCCGGCGTTCGCGTGAGGGTCGTCGCAACAGTTACCGCATCCTGCGCGGGGGTCGGTTCCGCCATCCCCAGGAGAAGAAGGCCAAGATCGGCTCGTTCCTCGAGCTGCTGGGACTTTAGCCGACTGGCTGCTAGGTGATGGGGTCGCGCCGGCAGGTCCTACATCCGAAGCCGAATTCATGATCTGAAAGGCAGCGGTCGGTCGCAGCACCACGTGTCCATTGCACCTGCCTCCTGTGGGCTCGGAGACCCGTGCCGGAGTTCGGGTTGCGCGGGTGGGCTCTGAGGACGCCAAGATCAGGCAGCCGTCTCGGGCCCGAGCAGAGGGAGCGCCGCCGTCGACCACGGACAACTTCTCCACTCTTTCGCCGCAGCGTCTTGCCACTTGCCCGGTTCGGGCTGCTACGCTCGGATGCAGGTCGCAAGAGGTTCGTGCGTGTGGGGCGTTCAATCGCAGTCGCTCGCAGAGGATCGGTAACGCGGGCGTGTAGGTCCCCACAAGAGGGGGCCCCCGTGGCGACCGGAGTTGAAGGTAGAAGACACATGGCTCAGGGCACCGTTAAGTGGTTCCGCGACGACAAGGGTTACGGCTTCATCGAGCAGGATGGTGGACCGGACCTGTTCGTCCACTTCCGCGCAATCCAGGGCACGGGTTTCAAGACCCTCGCCGAGGGTCAGCGTGTGGAGTTTGACACCGAGCAGGGCCAGAAGGGCCCGCAGGCCGTCAACGTCAACGTCATCTGACGTTCTCACACTTGGGC
>CAXSDR010000017.1:39122-46851 GCA_964236445.1 uncultured Motilibacteraceae bacterium
AGAAGGGCCCGCAGGCCGTCAACGTCAACGTCATCTGACGTTCTCACACTTGGGCAAGGCCCCCGCACGGCTTCGGCCGGCGGGGGTTTTGTCGTTTCGACCCTCTCGTGGTCAGTTGAACTGGTAGTCGGCGTAGGCCCGCATCCGCGAGCGCATGGTGCTCGCTGTACGTCGTATCGCCGCCTGAACTCTGGACGCCGGCGTGGAGCTGACGAAGTGCGTCCAGTTGCGTCCCAGACCTCGGCGCCGGCCCTGAGGGGCTCGACCATGCGGTCATTCAGACGCCGCAGTCCCTCGACCCGGACCGCGGCCGCAACACCCCCCGTCGACGGCCGCCGCGTTCGACGTCGGCGATCAGCCGCGCGTGATGCGCGCACAGCGGCCGCGTTGGACCCCGCAGGGGGTGGGTGCCTGGTGACGCGTCGCCCGCGACGCGACACCGACATGTGGGACAGGTTCGGGCATCGACCACTTTATCGGTGGTAAGCCGCCGGGACCTCGCGCGGAGCGGCAGAGCCCGCCCGGTGGCCGGCTGCGCTTCGCGCGCTGACGGTCAGACCTTGCGCAGGACGGCGACGACCCGGCCCAGGACGGTGGCGTCATCACCGGGGATCGGGTCGTAGGCCGGGTTGTGCGGCATGAGCCACACGTGGCCGTCCTTGCGGCGGTAGGTCTTGACGGTGGCTTCTCCGTCGATCATCGCCGCGACGATGTCACCGTTGTCGGCGACCGGCTGCTGGCGGATGACCACCCAGTCCCCGCTGCAGATCGCGGCGTCGATCATCGAGTCACCACGGACCTCGAGCAGGAAGAGCTGGCCGTCGCCCACCAGTCGCTTCGGCAAGGGAAAGACGTCCTCCACGGCCTGCTCGGCCAGGATCGGCCCACCCGCGGCGATGCGGCCCACCAGGGGCACGTAGCTCGCCGCCGGCCGTTCTGCGGATGCCGCTGCCTCATCGAACGCCACCGCCTCGGGCTCGGGGCTGAACACCTCGATCGCGCGAGGGCGGTTGGGGTCTCGGCGGATGAAGCCCTTGCGCTCGAGCGTCGTGAGCTGGTGCGAGACGCTCGAGGAGCTGGTCAGGCCGACGGCCTCACCGATCTCGCGCACGCTCGGGGGATAGCCCCTGCGCTCGACGGCATCGCGGATGACCTCGAGGACTTTGCGCTGGCGAGGAGTGAGGCCAGCTGCGTCCGGCGGTCCGTCGGGGATCTCGCGCACGCTCACGGGCTGCTCCTTGGCTCGAACCGAACTTGTCAGTGGGGACCGGCATCGTCGTCTCTGTCGGCAACCACACCGTAGCCATATCCAGGCCCTCGTTCAAACACCTGTTCGATTCGGAGTGTTGCAGATGACCCGTTCCGTGATAGAACATCGCTCACACGTTCGATCGAACGCGCGTTCGACTGGAGGCCCGACATGAGCACCTATGCCGCCATCTCACCCGTTGCCCCCCCACGCGGACTATCAGGCGCAGAGGCAGGTTGCCGCCCGACGCCGGTGCGGCTGACTCGGCGGGGAAGGCTCGTCGCCACGCTGCTTCTCACGGTGTTGCTTGCGGGGGCACTCGGCAGCGTGCGCGTCGTCGGGCACGCGAGCGGCACGACCGACGGTCCGGTGGCAACCTTCGTGACCGTCCAGAGCGGCCAGACGCTGTGGCAGATCGCCGGTGCCGTCGCGCCGGGCGAGGACCGACGCGACACGGTCGCTCGCATCATCGACATGAACGAGCTCGATGGAGCGCGGATCGCCCGGGGGCAGCGGCTCGCCGTGCCTGCCGGCTAGAAGCCCGCACGCCTAGTCACCCTCCGTGCACGGTGTCTGACCTGCAGTGTTGTAGATCCACAGACCAGTTCCCGCGATCCGCTTGTGGCGGGAGGCTGACGAGGCTACGGTTCCCACATGTAGTAGTTACACGGCTGTAAGTCGTCCACAGGTTGTGCTCAGGTAGTGGACACTTCTCCCCAGGTTGTCCCCAGCGTCTGCACAGTTCCGTCCCCAGGGACGCTGCCGGGTGGCCGCGGGAGCAGCTGTCCGACGCCTCCGGAGGTCTCTCGTGCACTGCCCGTTTTGTCGCCACCCGGACTCCCGGGTCGTTGACAGTCGCACGGCCGATGACGGCACCGGCGTCCGCCGGCGGCGTCAGTGCCCCGAGTGCGGTCGTCGGTTCACCACGGTGGAGACGGCGAGCGTGAGTGTGGTGAAGCGCAGCGGGGCCAACGAGCCTTTCAGTCGCGACAAGGTGCTCGTGGGCGTGCGCAAGGCATGCCAGGGGCGTCCCGTGTCCGAGGACGCGCTTGCTCTGCTTGCTCAGCGCGTGGAGGAGGCCGTGCGTGCCTCCGGCGTCGCGGAGGTGGAGGCCCACGAGGTCGGCCTCGCCGTCCTCGAACCGCTGCGTGAGCTCGACGAGGTCGCCTACCTGCGCTTCGCGAGCGTCTATCAGGCCTTCGAGTCGCTCGAAGACTTCGAGTCAGCGATCACCCTGCTGCGCGTCGAGCGCGACGCCACGGGAACCGAGCCACAGCACCAGGGCGGATAGCGGCACCGACGTGACTGCGCACCACCCAGTCACGACACGAACGACACAGGCGTCACCAGAACAGCACCACCATCCAGAAACGTCCGGCCGGATCGGGATGTCTCCCGGCGACACGGACGTTGACCAAGCAGGAGGAACGACGTGACGGATCTGTCGCAGGAGACCAACAAGGTTTCTGTGCAGCGGGCGAAGGGGCTGACCGTGGAGCGCATCCACACCACGCCCGGTGTGCATCCTTACGACGAGGTCGTGTGGGAGCGCCGCGACGTCGTCCAGACCAACTGGAAGTCCGGCGAGACGATCTTCGAACAACGTGGTGTGGAGTTCCCCAGCTTCTGGTCACTCAACGCGTCGACCATCGTCACGACCAAGTATTTCCGTGGTGCCGTCGGCGCGGACAATCGCGAGTGGTCGCTGCGCCAGCTGCTGGACCGCGTCGTGCTGACCTATGCCAAGGCCGGGCGGGAGTTCGGCTACTTCGCCACGGACGCCGACGCCGAGATCTTCGAGCACGAGCTCTGCTGGGCGCTGCTGCATCAGGTGTTCTCGTTCAACTCACCGGTCTGGTTCAACGTCGGAACGTCGTCGCCGCAACAGGTCAGCGCCTGCTTCATCCTGGCCGTGGATGACACCATGGACTCGATCCTCAACTGGTACCGCGAGGAGGGCCTGATCTTCAAGGGCGGCTCCGGCGCCGGACTCAACCTCTCGCGCATCCGGTCGTCCAAGGAGCTGCTGTCCTCGGGCGGCACCGCGTCCGGTCCCGTCTCGTTCATGCGCGGCGCCGACGCCTCCGCGGGCACCATCAAGTCCGGCGGTGCGACGCGCCGCGCGGCCAAGATGGTCGTTCTGGACGTCGACCATCCCGACATCGAGGAGTTCGTCGCCACGAAGGCGCGCGAGGAGCACAAGATCCGGGCCCTGCGTGACGCCGGGTTCGACATGGACCTCGGCGGCAGCGACATCACGTCGGTGCAATACCAGAACGCCAACAACTCCGTCCGGGTCACAGACGAGTTCATGCGCGCCGTCGAAGACGGCAAGCCGTTCGGCCTGCGAGCACGTGGCACGGGCGAGGTCATCGAGTCCGTCGACGCGAAGGAGCTGTGGGGCAAGATCGCCGAGGCCGCGTGGCAGTGTGCCGACCCGGGGATCCAGTACGACGGCACGATCAACGACTGGCACACCAACCCGGAGTCCGGGCGCATCACTGCGTCGAACCCGTGCTCCGAATATATGAGCCTCGACAACTCCTCCTGCAACCTTGCATCGCTCAACCTGATGAAGTTCCTCAACAACGACGACACGTTCGACGCTGTCCGGTTCGCGAAGGTGGTGGAGCTGGTCATCACCGCGATGGACATCTCGATCTGTTTCGCCGATTTCCCGACCGAGCCGATCGCGCAGACGACGCGCAGCTACCGCCAGCTGGGCATCGGTTATGCCAACCTCGGCTCCTTGCTCATGGCGACGGGTCACGGATATGACTCACCCGGTGGCCAGGCTCTCGCCGCGACGATCACCTCGCTGATGACCGGCACGTCCTACCGTCGTTCCGCTGAGCTGGCCGGCATAGTCGGTGCTTACGACGGCTATGCCCGCAACGAAATCGCTCACAGGCGGGTCATGCGCAAGCACGCCGCAGCCAACGACGCGGTGCGCACGATGTCCGAGGTCGACAAGGCCATCCACGCTCTCGCGACCGAGCAGTGGGCCGAGTGCCTCGCGATAGGGGAGCGGAATGGCTGGCGCAATGCGCAGGCCTCGGTGCTGGCACCCACCGGCACCATCGGCTTCATGATGGACTGCGACACCACGGGCATCGAGCCTGACTTCTCGCTCGTGAAGTTCAAGAAGCTCGTGGGTGGCGGCTCGATGCAGATCGTCAACCAGACGGTGCCGCGGGCGCTACGTCAGTTCGGCTACGCCGAAGAGACCATCGAGGCCATCGTCGAGTTCATAGCTGCGAACGGGCATGTCATCGACGCGCCCGGGCTTCGCCCCGAGCACTATGAAGTCTTCGACTGCGCTATCGGCGCGCGAGCCATCGCTCCCATGGGTCACGTGCGCATGATGGCTGCCGTGCAGCCGTTCCTCTCCGGTGCGATTTCCAAGACGGTCAACATGCCCGAGACGGCGACGGTCGAGGAGATCGGCGATGTCTACTTTCAGGGCTGGAAGTACGGCCTGAAGGCGCTCGCGATCTACCGGGACAACTGCAAGGTGGGGCAGCCGCTCTCCGACGGAAAAGCCAAGGCCGCTTCCGTCGAGCCGCCGGCGGCTACGGTCGTCGACTCCCGGCCCACGCGCAAGCGCCTGCCGAAGTCACGTCCGTCCATCACCACGTCGTTCCGCGTCGGTGGGGCCGAGGGCTACATGACCGCCGGTTCCTATCCCGACGACGGTCTCGGCGAGGTGTTCCTGAAGCTTGGCAAGCAGGGCTCGACGCTCGCGGGCGTCATGGATGCGTTCTCCATCGCTGTGTCGATCGGACTGCAGTACGGCGTACCGCTCGAGACGTTTGTGGAGAAGTTCACCAACCTGCGTTTCGAGCCATCCGGGCTGACGGACGACCCGGATGTTCGGATGGCGCAGTCGATCATGGACTACATCTTCCGACGTCTCTCGCTCGACCACCTGCCTTACGAGTCGCGGGCCGGTCTCGGGATCTACACCGCCGACGAGCGGTCGCGTCAGCTCGACACCGGTTCCTACGAGGAGACGGTCGTCGAGTCCGCGGACGTGGACGACGAGCTGGCAAACCTGGCGCAGTCGGCGCCCGTGACCGTGGCGCCTGAGCGCAAGGCGGCGCTGCCCGTGCCCGCATCGGTCCACTCCTCCGCCGAGCTGATGGAGAAGCAGTTCGGCCGTACGGCCGACGCCCCGCTGTGCATGAGCTGTGGGACGAAGATGCGGCCGGCTGGTTCTTGCTACGTGTGCGAGGGGTGTGGAAGCACCAGCGGCTGCAGTTGAGGGTGGCCCTCTCAGCGTGTGCCCTCAGGGGCGCCTTGAGACCGAAGGGCCATCGGCGAGTCTGACCAAAGGGATGTCCCCCGAGCGCTGCCGCCCGGGGGACTTTCCGTTGCTCCAGGACGCGGACACGACCGGGGTTTGGCAGGCAACGACACCTGACCGGAGGAGGGCCCGAGCCCGTGCCGCACACATGGCGTCGATACCGGGCCGCCAGGTGCGGAATGCCTGCCCGTGCCCGACTGCCGGTGCCGCATCCGAGGTCGAGCAGGCGCACCGCGGCACGGGACTCGAAGTGCCGGCCGAACCGCCGCACGCCAGGTAGCGAGGGCATCGTCCTGCAGGCGGCCGACCGCATGTCAGCGGTGTGCGCTGGCACTCACTGTGATCTATCAGGCAGTGCCGGGGAACACCCGTGCGGAGCAATGATCGAAACCTGTGGATCGGGGTTCGGGCTGGGTGACGCGTGTGGGCGTACCTTCCCGGGGATGATCTGAGGGTTCAGGTTCTCGATCAGGGCCAGCGTTGGCGCGCTGGTCCGGGAAGGTACGCCCGTGCTCACGGTAGTCAACGACGAGGCCGGCGGGGTGTCGGCTGGTGGTTCGATGTTGGATGAATCGCTCGAGACGGTGCCCGCGCGATGCTGGCGGCAGCTCTGCGGGCGGAGGTCGCTGTCTATGTCGAGGCCCACGCTGACGAGGTCGATCAGGACGGTCGCCGGTTGGTGGTGCGGAACGGCTACGCCGAGCGGCGGGAGGTCTTGACCAGCTCGGGGGCAGTCGAGGTAGTCGCGCCGCGCGTCAACGACAAGCGAGTCGATGCGGTCACGGGTGAGCGTCAGCGGTTCGCGTCGGCGATCCTGCCGCCATCGTGCCGCAAGTCTCCGAAGGTGGCCGAGGTGCTGCCGCTGCTGTATCTGCATGGCCTGTCCAGCAAGGACTTCGGTCCTGCGTTGGAGCAGTTCCTCGGCACGTCCGTCGGGTTGTCGGCGTCGGTGATCACGCGGTTGACGGCCCAGTGGCAGGACGAGGCCAGAGCCTTCCAGTCTCGGGACCTGTCGGGCGTGGACTACGTCTATGTGTGGGCCGACGGGATCCACGTCAGCGTCCGCCTGGAGGAAGCCCGGCTGTGCTTGCTGGTGCTGACCGGGGTGCGCGCCGACGGCACCAAGGAGTTGATCAGCCTGGCCGACGGGTACCGGGAGTCCGAAGGGTCGTGGGCGGACCTGCTGCGAGACGCGGCCCGGCGCGGGATGCGGGCCCCGGTTTTGGCGGTCGGGGACGGCTCGTTGGGGTTCTGGGCTGCCCTGGGTGAGGTGTTCCCGGCCACCCGCGCGCAGCGTTGTTGGTTCCACAAGACCGGCAATGTTCTGGCGGCGCTGCCCAAGAGCGCGCATCCGGGTGCGAAGAAGGCCCTGGCCGAGATCTGGGGCGCCGAGGACAAGACCCACGCTCGGGACGCGGTGAAGGCGTTCGAGGCGCTCTACGGGGCCAAGTTCCCCAAGGCCGTTGCGAAGATCACCGACGATGTCGAGGAGTTGCTCGCGTTCTACGACTACCCTGTCGAGCATTGGGTGCACCTGCGGAGCACCAACCCGATCGAGTCGACCTTCGCGACCGTGCGGCACTTCACCAAGGTCACCAAGGGCCCAGGCTCTCGGGTCGCCGGCCTGGCGATGGCGTTCAAGCTGATCGAAGCCGCGCAAGTCCGGTGGCGTTCAGTGAACGCACTTCATCTGGTCGCCCTGGTGCGCGCCGGCGCCCGCTTCGAACACGGCAAGCTCATCGAACGCCCAGAGATGGCGGCGGCATGAGGAACGACTCCGATCCCGACACCGCAGAACGGCTGCGCGAGGGCAAGTACGCGCGGATCGAACGCGAACGCCGCTTCCTGCTCGCCGGGCTGCCCTCAGTCACTGCGGGGCTGACGGTTCGACGGATCACCGATCGGTACCTGCACGGAACACGGCTCCGTCTGCGGCTCATACGGCGCGAGGACACCAACGCCTACGAGTACAAGCTGACCCAGAAGGTGCCGTCGCAGCGGCTCGGGGGCACCCAGGGGTTGATCACCAACACCTACCTCAACCAGGTCGAGTACGACCTACTCGCCTCCCTGCCGGCTGTCGTCCTGACCAAGACTCGGATCAGCGTCCCGCCGATGGGCATCGACGTCTTCCGTGGACCGCTCCACGGCCTGGTCATGGCCGAAGCGGAGTT
>CAXSDR010000018.1:0-46138 GCA_964236445.1 uncultured Motilibacteraceae bacterium
GCGATGACACCTCTGACATGGCAGACGACCGGGCGGCCGACGACGCGTTCGAGGCATACCTCGCCGGAGGTGGCCAACCGGACGGTCCGGCGCGGAGCGGCATGGCTGACCTGAGCGGGTTCGCGCAAGCGGTGAAAGCCGCCTCGAGCCGCGCCCCCGAGCCGAGCGCCGGCCTGGCTTCGTTATTCGCCAGCGGCAGTCCCGGTCCGGGACGCGCGGAGGTCTTCGCTCCGCGCAAGGGGACTCCTGGCCCACCTGGGCGGGGCCGGCGCGGGATGGTTCCCGTCCTACTCCGTGCAACGGCCAGGCTGCTCGGAGCGGGTGCGCTGGCCCAGGCCGCGTTGGGCGTGTCACTCGCCCTCGCCGGTGTGACCGGGGCCGCGAGCGCCGACCTGCTGCCTGGCCGCGTCCAGGACCGGGTCGCGACGGTCGTCGAGGCCGTCTCGCCGCTGGAGGTCCCGCACGCGGCGCGTCACCCCGCTGTGGTTCCTCAGAAGACCAAGCGCGTCGGTCCTGCGGGGACGCGCGCCCCGAGCCCGCGACCGGAGCTCTCGCGCAAGCCGGACGCCGGCGTACGCAGGGCACCGGTCCCCGAAGGCCGCCCAGCGGGAAGGCCGAGCTGGGCGCCCTGGCCCACGTGGACGTCGAGTCCTCGTGCGACGACGCCGAGTCGCGGGACCGACCGACCGGGCCACGGCCGTCGCGACGCGACGGCACCGCCACGGCCAGGACGGACCGACCTCCTGCCCGCTGGCCCCACACCACTTCCGAGCAGTCAGCCGCACGGTCGCCAGCGTGACGGGCGCTCTGGCCCCTCGCGAAGGTGGGGAGCTGAGCCGTCGCGGTCAGCGGCTGCGTCGGCTGATCCCGCTCCGGCCGCCCCGCCCGTCCCGAGTCCGTTTCCGACGAGGCCGTACCCCTTGCCCAGTCCTGGGCGATGACAGTGGTGTCGACGGAAATCTTTTCCCCCGACCGCCAGAACGCCCCGTCGCAGGACGGGACGCGAAGCCACGGGTTGCCTCCACACGGAGCTACCCAGCGACTGAAAGGCATGACCGCCATATGCGTAAGCCCTTGCTCATCCCGCTGTTCGTCGCGGCCGCCGTCGCACTGCCTGTCGCGCCTGCCCTGGCGCACGGCTCGCACGATGGACCGTTCCCGGTCGCCACAGGTTCCGACGCGGCGCACATCCGTCCCACGGCGTCCGGCACGGCCGTGCCTTGGTCCCACCGTCGGGACGGGGAGCGCGCTGACCGCGGAATCGTCTATGTCGGGCAGATCTCGGCCATCGACCTGGTCCACTCCACGCTGACGCTGAGCACCTCCGATCGCAAGGAGCACGCCGGAGTCCCGACGACTGTGGTCGTGGCCATCCCGGCCAACGCGGTTATCCGCCGCGCAAACGCAACCGTGACCCTGGCCTCGCTCCTGGTCGGCGATCGGGTCGTCGTCGGGGGTACGCGTGCCGCCGGTGTCGTGACCGTGCAAAGCGTGACGGTCGTGCCGGGGCACAAGCGCTGCCCGAAGCCGAGCCCCACACCCAGCGTCACCGCCACGCCGAGTGTCACGCCTACGCCGAGTGTCACGCCTACGCCGAGTGTCACGCCTACGCCGAGTGTCACGCCTACGCCGAGTGTCACGCCGACGCCGAGTGTCACGCCGACGCCCCCGGTGGCCTCGCGCGCGTGATCCCGCGGATCCGCTGCTGACCAGCAGCGGTCAGATCCCAACAGGTCGGCGCCACCCCCGGGTGCCGGCCTGTTGGCTTTCTCCGGCTCAGCCCGACACGCCTCACACCTCGGCGGTGAGCTCCCGCAGCGCGTCGAGCGTCTCGTCGATGCACCGAGCGAGTTCCCCGGACGATGCGGCGATCCACTTCTCGAAGCCGATCCGAAACACCGTCACCCCTGTCTCCGCCGCCAAGGCCGCTGCCGGGTCGGCGATGCCGCGTAGGCGCAGGGCCCACGCCGCCGCCGTCCCGAGCGATCCCAGCTTGAGCAGCTCACGTTCCTGCAAGGAAGTGTTCGCCGCGATCGTGGCCGCGCGCAGACGCGCGTAGTCGCGGCGACCCTCCAGAAGCGAGGCGGCGGCCCCGAAGGCACCGACGACCGTCTCGAGGGGAGCCAGCGAGGCAGGTGCGGCGATGATCGCGTCCACCACCCGGGTCTGCAGCTCGGGCGAACCGACGAACAGGACCTCGCGCTTGTCGGTGAAGTACCGGAAGAACGTGCGTTCGGTGACGCCGGCTCGTTCGGCGATGTCTGCGACGGTCGTCTGTTCGTATCCGGCGTCGGCATAGAGCTCGAGCGCTGCTTGCGCCAGTCGGCCGCGCGCGTCCGGTTGCCATCGTCCCACGCAGCGGAGTCTAGTGATGACAGTGCCTGACGTGACCTGTTAACGTGCATGGCAGTCCCTGACATCAGGAGGTGTCTGTCTCATGCGTGTCTTCGTCACTGGCGCATCCGGCTGGATCGGCTCGGCTGTCGTCGCGCAACTGCTCACCGCCGGGCACCACGTCGTCGGGCTGGCCCGCTCGGACGCCGCCGCCACGGCACTCGCCGCGGCAGGGGTGCAGGTGCGTCGCGGCAGCCTGGACGACCTGGAGAGCCTGCGCGCGGGCGCCCGAGACTCCGAGGGCGTCATCCATCTCGCCTTCAAGCACGACTTCGCCGACTTCGCCGGTGCCGGACGCACCGAGCGGGCGGCCGTCGAGGCGATTGCTGAGACCCTCGCCGGAACCGATTTCCCTCTTCTGGTTGCGTCCGGCGTCGCCCTGGTCACGCCCGGCCGCGTCGCCACAGAGCGCGACCCGGCAGCGACGAGCGGTCCGCAGGCTCCCCGTGGAGGAAGCGAGGAACTCGCGCTGGGCTACGCCGGGCGCGGCGTGCGGTCCGTCGGCCTGCGGTTCGCTCCGACCGTGCACGGAGACGGCGACCACGGATTCGTCGCGACCCTGGTGAACATCGCGCGGGAGAAGGGCGTGTCCGGCTACATCGGCGACGGCTCCAACCGCTGGCCCGCCGTTCACCGGTCCGACGCTGCCAGGCTGGCGGTTCTGGCACTCGAGAGGTCAGCGGGCGGCTCCGTCGTGCACGCGGTCGCCGAAGAGGGCGTGGCCACACGCGCGATCGCGGAAGCGATCGGTCAGCAGCTGGACGTTCCCGTGACCTCCGTCGAACCCGAGGCCGCGGCCGAACACTTCGGCTGGATCGCCGCGTTCTTCGCGCTCGACGTGCCCGCGTCCAGCGCGATCACGCGCCAGCTGCTGGCCTGGACGCCCACGGGCGCCGGACTTCTCGAGGACCTGGCGGCCGGCTATTACACCGGTGCGGCCTGAAGGGCGAAAGTTTGTCGTGTCCGAGGCTGCCGTCCTTATGCACGGTCGGAGCGAACCGATGAACAGGACCTCGCGTGTCGGTGAAGTACGGGAAGAACGTGCGTTCGGTGACCCCGGCTCGTTCGGCGATGTCGCGACGGGTGTCCTGCGCAGCATGGACTACCTGCTCGGTCGCAACGCCCCGAACATCTCCTACGTCACGCGCTACGGCGACGTCACGAGCAAGAACCAGCACACGCGCATCTACTCGCACTCGCTGGACGCGAATCTGCCCAACCCGCCGGCCGGCTCGGTCGCGGGCGGTCCCAACAGCCACCCGAGCGACCCGGTCGCGGACGAGAAGCTGCAACCAGTTCTGCTACATCGACGAGATCGGGTCCTACAGCACCAACGAGATCACGATCAACTGGAACGCGCCGCTCTCCTGGGTGTCCTCGTTCATCGCCGACCAGGACGTCGGTGGTCCCCGGTGTTCTCCCGGGCGACGGTTCGCTACCACGCGGTCTCGACCTCGCCCGGTCACTTCGCCGCCGCAGTACGCCTCAGCAACACCGGCTCGCAGCCGCTGCACGGCCGGGCCGTGCAGTTCGCGCTCACCGGTGCCCAGCAGGTGGTCGGCAGCGGTGTCGGAGCCACGGTCACGCAGAACGGCTCCTGGGTGACGCCACGAGCCAGGCCTGGAACGCCGCGCCGGCGGTCCATCGGTCGACAGCGTTCGCCTTTGCGGGCACGACGTCATGAGCGAACCCGGCGCCCGAGCAGTTCTGGCTGAACGGTGTGCCGACCGTGCGGCCCAGCGTGGGCTGACGGACCAGCGGGCCAGCACCCGGAACACCGAGTGGACCCAGACTGGGGCCACGCGCCTGTCGTGACCGGCAACCGCGTCGCGCTCACACCACCGCTCAGCGCGGCACGAGCGCATCGAACTGCTGCAGCTGGTTGCGGGTGCGTGGCTCAGCCTCTGGTCCTACGGAGATCTCGATGTGACCCTGTGAGTCGACGGCGACGCCGCCGACCGGCAGTGCGGCACTGGAGCCGTAGGGCCGGAAGGCCACCAGGAAGCCGCCGCCGGCGGTGAAGACCGAGAGCCGGCTGCCCGCGTACTCGGTGACGTAGACGCGTCCTTGCGTGTCGACCGTGATGCCCGTCGGCTCGCGCAGCTGGCCGAGCTCGACCCCTCCACTGCCGAACGACCGCAGCAGCCGCCCGGTCAGCGTGAACACCTCGACCCGGTCGTTGCCGGTGTCGGCGACAAACACGTTGCCCCGCCAGACGCTCACGCCCATCGGCGTGCGTGTCTGGCCGTTCGCGCGGCCCTTGGCACCCCAGGCTCGCAGAAGCACCCCCTGCGCAGTGAAGGTCTGAACGCGACTGGTCTCGGCGTCAGCGACGTAGACGTTGCCCGCAGCATCCACGGCGATCGAGGCGGGATTCAGGAACTGACCGTCGGCAGTGCCGCGCGTGCCCCAGGCGCGGATGAACGACCCGTCACGGCCGAACTGCTGCACCCGGGCGTTCGCTGGGTCCGTGACATAGACCGACTGCGCATCGGGCGCCAGCGCGATGCCCTTGCGTCCGGGACCGAACTGGCCAGGACCGGTCCCGGCCGTTCCCCAGCTGTTAGCCGGGCCCCCATAGGCGTTGACCTCCGTGACGACGGGCCCCGAGTCGGCCGTGAACCTGACGCCGTCGGCTGCGGCGACAGACGCCGGGTCCGTTGGTGCGGGCCAGGCCTCACCGCCGGTCCACGTCTTGTGCAGCAAGGTCGGCGCGTAGTAGTGGGATGTGGGCACGGAGAATCGCTGCACCCGGTCGTTGCCGCGGTCGGCAATGTCGATCCCGCCCGTGCGGTCGACGGCAATGTCGCTGGGAGACAGCAGCTGCCCCGACCCCGAGCCAGGGGCGCCCACGGGACGATGGCTAGTTGTGCTGACCACGCACGATTCGTACGGCGCGTCGTCGTGACGCGGGGAGGACCCTTTGAGTGAGGCCTGGCTTGCACCAGCTTCACCGACTCGGAGGTCCTCTTGCCGACGCTAGCGCTTCATCGGCCCCTCCTGGCCGACTGACTTTCGCCCGTTGCATCCTGGTCGGCCGGTCGGCCGGTTGGCCGGTGCGCCGGGCCGGCGGAACGGTTCCAAGGCTGTGCCGGCGACCGGGAACCTCTGGTCGCGCGGGCTGAGCGTCGCTTCGGACTCATGAACTGACCCGCTGGCGATCCACGACCGGCAGCCGCCAACGGCGCTGCCCGACACCGACACCGCAGCCCCTGACCGCAAGACGGTGTACCTATGGCGCAACCCGCGTGGCCGGGCGGATCGGTCATCGCCCCCCGCACGCACGCATCGATCGTCGGGCGGCGGGTCCTGACCCGACAAGGCGAACCGCAGATCGCGGATCGCGGATCGAAACCTCGCGACCCGCCGCCGGATCCGCAGCAAGGTCCGCCCCTACGAACGCGAACCGCCATGGCGAGCGGTAGATACGCGGCCGAACCCCCGCCGGCGGCGGCTGCAGCGCGGGAGTCCCTCGACAGCAGGGACCCCGGCAGGATGAGGTAGCAAGGACACCGCCTGAGCCCGTTGCCTTTCGTGCCGGCAGGATGAACCCCTTAGGCAGCGACGACGACGGGCTCACCGTCATGCCAGTGTGGGCCGACACCTCGCCCACGGCGATGCGGCAGAGCGGCGCCCAACTCGCGCGGCGTTCTGCTCACGGACCAAGACTGGGCGCCAGCCCGAAGCAGATCAACCATGACCTCGACCCTCGCCGCGGTTCGCCAGGATGACTGGGACGGCCGTGACCTGAGCGACGAGTCGCACGAGGGAATTCGCTTCGTCGACCTGGACCTCAGCGAGGTGCGGAACTTGCGCAGCACCTTCACCGCGTGCAACTTCGCCGGCGTTCGCCTCAACGCCTCGATGCACGAGGGTGCGGCGTTCCTCGGCTGCCACTTCGTGCGCTGCACGTTCTTCGACGCGGCCTTCGACGGCTGCAAGGCCACTGGTAGCACGTTCGAGGACTGCTCTTTCGAGCTGGTACGCATCACCGGCGGCGACTGGTCGTTCGTGGGCCTGTCGCGGGCGCGGCTGAGCGGCATCCGGATTCACGACGCGCGCATGCGAGAGGCTGACCTGTCCGGCGCCCACCTCGACGGGGCAGTGCTACGTGGCGTCGACCTCTCAGGCGCCGACTTGCGCGAGGTCGACCTCACAGACGCCGACCTACGAGGCAGCGACCTGTCGTCACTCGACCCCCGCGCGGCGCTTCTGTCGGGCGCTCTCGTCACCTGGGAGCAAGCGGTGACCGTCGCGGGAACGCTCGGGCTCGACGTACGGCCGGAGTGAGCGCGCAGTCGGAGCGTCATGCACAGCTCAGCAAGCACAACGCGCAGCCTGGACGCTGACCACGGTACTAACGCCCGGATGGCCGTCGGCACCAGGACGTTTCCCGTAATTGTCGATCCTGATCTGGAGCTGGACTCGGGCACGAACGCTCAGACCTGCGGCCTTCGCACCGCTACATGGGCGACGGGGTGCAGAACTACGCGCTGACGGTGGGGTCAGTCAACACCGCCATGGGCGTCGACGCCGCCCACTCGGGCGTCTATCGCGCGCTGTTGCAGTTCAGGGCACCCTCGAGGTACGGCGGACCGGAGGGTTCTTCTCCGCGCGCGTGGAGCGCCTCTACATCCGCGGCCGCGACCAGACCAAGCTGCTCGACGGGCTCAGCGGCCAGGTCGCCGAGGTCACAGCCGCTCTCGCCGCCGTCAACGCCAACGTGCCAGTGCGCGGCGTCTTGTGCTTCGTCGGCACCGAGCTGCCGTGGTTGGTGAGACGATCGCCGGCGTCCCGCTGGTCGGACGCCGTGGGCTGGCCAAGCTGCTCAAGGGTGACGGCGACTTCGGCCCCGAGGACCGCGACGCCTCGCCCAGTACCTCGCCGCCCGCTTCCCACCGGCAACCGCGGGGAAAACACCGACCGTGTGAGCCCCGGCGCGAACGCGCTCTCGCCCTGGCCAGGACCCACCCACCCCTGTCGAAGGGTTCCACGACATGGCTCTGCCCAAGTTCGCCCCGTCCCGGTCTCGCTGACGCCGAGCAGGAGACGTTGACGCGCACCGCCGCCGTATCGCGCCTGGAGGTCCACGTCGCCAGCGTGGACAAGATGGTCCGCGCCGGCATGCTGCCGCTGCCGATCACGGCCGCGTCCGTCGCCCGGTTCATCGGTCTGTCGAAGCTCGTGGTCGTCGAGGGCGCGCTCACGGTGCTGCGCACCGACGCCCGCCAACCGGTCAACCCCGTCCGCAACCCCGACGACGACCGCGCCTTCATCGGGTTCCACGTCGAGCACAGCAACGAGGTGCTCGAGCAGACCAGCCTGCGCTGGTGGCGCTCGGATCCGACGCGTGTCCTGGACAACGAGCTGTTCGCCGTCACCGTCGTCAACTTCCCGGTCGCGGTCTACCGCGTGACCGAGCTCGTGGGGTCGACGTCGTACACCGGCGAGGAACACACGCGTCACCAATACGCGGGTGAGCCTGCTCGCCCGGGTGCACCCCGGCATGGTGCCGTGGTACGCGGCGCCGATGGCGGGGCACCTCAAGCCGCTCGTCAAGCGGATCATGACCAGCCGCATCTCCGTCTCCTCCGGCGGGCCGATCGGGTACTTCGAGGCTGCGGCCTGAGCGATTCGCGAGGCTCGGTCGGTCACGCCTCGACAGGGGCGGGGCCGGCCGGGCCGCGGGGGCCCACTGAGCCGCCGCGGCCCCGCCGTGTCGTGGCTGCGCACACCCACAGGAGCAGGGCGTCGTGCCGCATGGCAGGCGGGTCGTGATCTAGCGCCAACCGGCCGTACTTGTCGCGGCTCCAACGACGGGACCTGAGGTGTACGCGGTGAGCTGCGCCCACGGGGTGGGTGCGGCGGTGGGGTGCGTGGTGAGGGAGTAGCGATCCAAGGCGGTGAGGGGGGCGAAGTCGAGCCCGGTCATGGCCACGATGTCGGTGATGGGAACTTGGTAGGTCTTGTAGGGCCCGAGTGGGGGCGGGTCGCCGGCGGCGGCGCGTTGGGCCGTGACGGTGTGCAGGTCGATGGTGTCGAGCTGGGGTGTCTGGTCCAGGACGTAGCCGGTCGCGGCGAGGGCGCCGGCGTCGAGGAATCCGCCGACTTTAAAGAAGCGGCGGGGTATGAGGACCCCGCGGTACGCAGGGTCGGTGGGGTCCAGCACCGGGCCGGTGTGCACGACGAGGCGCCGGGTGTTGGTGGTGGCGTTGGCGAGGAGGTAGTCCTCGAGCCCGTTCCACAGCTGCTTGGACTGGTTGAACACCGCGGCTTGGGGGGCGGCGTTGGTGTAGTGGAACGTGTCGGTGTTCGCCTGCCCGGCGGCCGGGCCCCAGCCGGGGTCGCGCCGGCGGGTGAGGTGCCCGCGGTCGAGGTCGTTGTGGTCGTACACCGCTGCACCGGTCTGGGTGTTGTCAGGTAGTCGGGGGTCGAGCTGCCACACGTCGTGGGTGCGGGGAACGTCGACGATGGTGGCGCCGTCGATGACGACGGAGCTGACCGCCGCCAAGCGCCGGTCGGGGTGGGAACAGCACCGTGAAGTCGGTGTAGGGCAGCTCGACCGTCGCGATCCCGGCCAGTGACGGCAGCGGCACGAGGGTGCTGAGGAACATGGGGTCGAACCCGAGGAAGTCCGCTGCGCCGGCGCGCTCGGCTGGTTGCTGAAGGCTCACATCGAGCACTGTGGCAGCGCCCACCGACCAGGTTGGGCCGCGCCCCGGGGCTGCGCGCAACCGTCACGTGCTGTTCATGAGCGGTGTGGCCGAGAGGTTCGTCGGCGGTGCGCCGCGGGACGCGCCCCACTCCTGATGACCGGACTCGGGCCGGCCTGATCAGATGGGCCTTGTGGCGGAGCTCGAGTGGCGTGAGCGGGCACGTGACGTGCTGCTGCGCCCTGACTGGGCCGCCGGGCTCACGACCGTGCCGGTCCACGCCGGCGGTGTCCTGCTCGCCGCCCAGCGGTTCGGGGTCCCCGCCGACCTCGTGATCAGCACCGGGCCCGTGATCAGCACCGGCCTCGGGATCGGCGCGGTTGCCGGCGGGTGTCTGGTGACGCCCGCCGGGGGCTGCGTCGTGCGATCGCCAGCGCCGGGTGGCGCACAGTGCCGGACTGGCCCAGGACCTCGCGGTGCCCGTCGGTGTCGTCGAGATTCTCGCCCGGCAGGCCGGGGTGACGCTCACCGAGGTGCAGGGTCAGCGGTGGGCGTGGCAGGCCGACCCGGCGCCGAACGCCCGGGTGGTGCAGGCAGCGGTCCGCTGCTTGTCGCAGGCTCCGCTTGCCCTGGCGGACTTCATCGCCGCGATGACCGCGACGCTGCGGTACCGCGCGGCGACGGTCCCACCACCCGCGGTGCTGCACGCGTGGCGGCTTCGCGTCCCGAGCTGCAGTGCAAGGGGACGATGCTCGCCCTCCGGGCGCATCTACCGACCCTCGCGGCGGCCAGCGACCGGATCCTCACCACCGCACTGACGGGCAGCGAGCGGCTCGAGCGCCGCGAGCTCGAGCGCCACCTGCGTGACGCCGGCTACACCGCGCACAGCGCCGAGGCGATCATCGCGACGAGCCCAGTGCTGCGCCGGGTCGCACCAGGGCAGTACGCCCTGAGGTGCCGAGCGCCCCGGCCTGAGGAGAAGGCAAGGGCCGCGGCTCCGTGCACATGGGCGCTGCCGCGACACCGGAAATGCGACCCCATATGTGTACGCGTTTGCGGTAGGATGAGGGTGTGGACGAGGTGCTGACGGTGCGTGCGGCGCGGGCGGATCTGCCGGCGTTGCTCGATGCGGACGGCCCGGTGTTCGTGGGTCCTCATCGCAAGCCCAGGGGAGTGATCATGAGTGTTCGTGCGTTCGAGGCGGTCAGTGAGCGGGCGGCGACGTGGGCGTCGTCGCTGGGTTCGGTCCGGGCGGAGGGCCTGGAACCTGACGAGGCGACGCTGGCCGACGGTGCGGCGTACGTGCGCGGCGAGCTGACGTTGGACGAGGCTGAGGCGCGGGTGATGGCCCGCTACCGGGCCGGTCGGCGTGCTGCGGCGTCCTGACGTCGGACACCGCTGCAGGTCAGTGATGGCGTAGGTGAGTGACGGTGGCTGGCGTGACCCGTACTGCTACCGGGGGACGGGCACGCTTCGCAACAAGCTCGGCGAGCGCGACCCTGCGGCTCTCGCCGCTGTCGAGGCGAACGTCACGGCGCTGCGCATCGCGAGGCTGACCCAGCAGTGGATCCCGGGTGGCTACGACCTTGATCATCTGCGGGCGTTCCACGGGGCGATCTTCGAGCCGTTGTACGAGTGGGCCGGACAGCTGCGCACAGTCGACATCGCCAAGGACGGCGATTCCTTCCACCCGTTCGTTCGCCTTGAGCAGGGCGCGCAGTGGGCATTCGGGGAGCTGGCCCGCGAGGACCACCTGCGCGGCCTGGACCGTGAGCGGTTCGTGTCGCGGCTGGCTGTGCACCTGGGCAACGTCAACGAGCTGCACCCGTTCCGTGAAGGCAACGGGCGCGCACAGCGCGCGTTCTTCGCCCAGCTCGCCGCAGACGCCGGGTACCGGCTGGACTGGTCCGGGCTGGACCGCCAGCGCAACATCGACGCGTCACGAGAAGCGAGCCGAAACCCGCAAGCACCGCTGCTCGCGAGCATGCTCGACGAGCTCGTGACCGAAGCAACCGCGAACCCTTCCAGACAGCCGCCGCCGCTGGCTCGGGCCTACCGTGCGGATTTCCCGACCTCTCTAGGTGCCGCGGGAAAACCCGCACTCCCAAGGAGCGATGTCGCTCCTCGCGGCAAGCCGCCGCAAGCGGGCCGCGGTCGCACCGCCCGCCAGTAGGGCCCTCGGTACGGCCAGTCAGTCGAGCAGAGGACTGACAAACGCCGCGCTCAGGACGGCGTTCTTTACTCCTGGCACAACGCCGCCACGGCTTGCGTCTCGGGCTTGATGCTTGGCTACGTCGCCGCTGCCACGCCCTCGCTGTGGCTCGGGTGTGATCGCCCACGGCTTATTCGACGCCTACTGGTATCTCATCGCCGCGCGCTGACACGGCCCTCCCTCTAGGGGCGGCCCTTCGTCGGCCCGAAGGCCGACCTCGCCCGAAGGCCGAGATCCGCTTTGCAGGGACGAGCTGCTAACGCTGTGGCGGCTTGGTGTTGGCCCGTGAGTTGGCAGGTGCGGAAGGCGCACCGGCCCGGGGTGGGTGACGTTGTCCGGTGGTCAAGTCCCTTGAGTAGGCACCTACTGCGGTACTTCGCTGCTGTACGGGCAACGCAAGGGGCCCCTCACCAGGTGGTGGGGGGCCTCTGACCTGCGGTGACACTGTCGGGGTGGCGGGATTCGAACCCACGACCTCTTCGTCCCGAACGAAGCGCGCTACCAAGCTGCGCCACACCCCGAGTGGACGCGCACACCCTACCCGACCGGCCGGGCGACCAGCGTGAGCAGCGTCGCTTCCGGCGGGCAACCGAACCGGACGGGTGTGTAGGGCGACGTCCCGAGCCCAGCAGACACGTTGAGCCAGGCTCCGCCCCAGCGCGAGAGACCGCGCGCCTGCCCCCGCGGGATGTCGCAGTTGGTCACCAGCGCGAGTGGCGAGAACGGAACGCGCAGCTGTCCGCCGTGGGTGTGACCGGCGAGCACGAGCCCGGCGCCGTCGTGCGTCATGGCGTCGAGGATGCGCCGGTAGGGGGCGTGGGCGACGCCGACGGTGAGATCCGCCGCGAGGTCGGCCGGCCCGGCGACGCGCTCGTAGCGGTCATAGCCGATGTGCGGGTCGTCGACGCCGACGAGCTCGAGGTCGCGGCCGTCGACCTGCAGCCGGGTCCGAACGTTGTCGAGGTCGGTCCAGCCGCCCTCGATGAACGCCTTGCGCAGGTCCTCGGTGGGCAGCCGCTCGCCGAGCACGGGCGCGACGCGCTGCGCGGGCAGCAGGTAGCGCGCGGGGTTCTTGGGCTTCGGCGACCAGTAGTCGTTGGACCCCATGACGAACACGCCGGGAAAGGAGAGCAGCGGCCCCAGGGCTTCCACGACGGCAGGCACGGCGTCGAACGCGGCGAGGTTGTCGCCGGTGTTGACGACGAGATCGGGCTCCAGCGCCGCGAGCCGGCGCACCCACGCGAGTTTGGCGGCCTGGCGCGGAACGACGTGCAGGTCACTGAGGTGCAGGACCCGCAGCGGTCGCTGGCCGGTCGGCAGGACGGGGGCCTCGACCCGGCGCAGCCGGAAGGAGCGGACCTCGAAGCCGGTGCCGTAGGCCAGGCAGCACGCCGCTGTGGCAGCGAGCGCCAGCGGGGCGCGTACGGCGAGTCGGGTGCCATCCATCGGTCCATGTTCGCAGAGACCGCCGCGGCGTCGTGCGGCAGACTTCGCGCATGCCCGAGCTCAAGCAACGACTCCGCACCGACCTGACCGCCGCGATCCGTGCCCGCGATGAGCTGACCTCCGCGACCCTGCGCATGGCGCTCACCGCTCTGACGACCGAAGAGGTGGCAGGAGACACCGCCCGCGAGCTCAGCGACGACGAGGTCCTGGCGGTGCTCGGGCGCGAGGCGAAGAAGCGGCGCGAGTCTGCGGCGGCGTACGACAGTGCCGCCCGGCCCGAGCTGGCGCAGCGCGAGCGTGACGAGCTGGGTGTCCTGGATGCCTATCTGCCGGCCCAGCTGCCCGATGACGAGCTGGCAGCCCTCGTCAGGGCGGTGATCACCGAGACAGGTGCCGACAGTCTGCGGGCCATGGGCACGGTCATGAAGATCGTCACCCCCCAGGTCGTCGGCCGGGCCGAGGGTGGCCGGGTGGCGGTGGAGGTACGCCGGCAGCTCGGCTCCTGAGCTCAGCCTGACGGAGGGGGAGCACCCGGCGACACGCCTCCCCGGGGATTGCCGTGACGGCCGTTGACGGGCTGGTCGCTGGGCAGCGGACTGGGGTTGACGCCCGCGCCGTTGCGGGTGCCGGTGCCGTTGCCCCACCCCTTGCCATGGCCCGAGCTGTTGCTGTCGCTGCTCGTGGCTCCGGCCTCGCCGCCGTTCCTACGACGCTCGCGGACCTTGGCGTAGTAGGACGGATTCTTGGCCATGTCTTCGTCGTATCCGCAGGTGCAGAGGCGACGGTAGCTCTTGGGATCGGAGCCGCCCTTGAGGAAACTGCTCTCCGGGTCGACGAAGTTCTCGTCGGTAAGACCAGACTGCTCGATCGCCTTGCCGACGGAGTCGTGCCAGAGGGGTGCGGGCAGATTGGCGCCCTGGACCTTGGCATAGAAGCGACCACCAATGGTCCGGTTGATGAGGGAATACTTGCCCGGCGCCGGGTTCCACACGGTCACGGTGCCTACCATGTTGGGCGTGTAGCCGATGAACCACGCGTCCTCGCGGTCCTGGGTGGTGCCGGTCTTGCCTGCCATCTCACGACCCGACATTGCCGCCCTGCGACCGCTGCCCTGCGTCACGGTGGCGCGGGCGACGTAGTTGACCGCGTCGGCGACGCCCTGATCGAGCACGGACTTGCAGTCGGGCCGGCGGACCGGCCACTTCTTCAGCTTGCCGTTGGGGCCCGCGCTGGTCACGGACAGAATCGCGATCGGGCGGCAGAACGTGCCGCGCGCCGCGAAGGTGGCATAGGCGCCCGCCATGTCGAGCGGTGCGACGTTGTTGCTGCCGAGAGTGAACGTTTGCACCTGGTTCAGCGGCTTCATGCTGTCCGCCTGGAGCAGCCCCATGTTGCCTGCCAGCGTGGCTGGCTCGCAGACCCCGGTCTTCTCCTCCATCTGCACCCACCACGTGTTGATGGACGACGCGAAGGCCTGGCGCATCGTGTAGGTGCCGTTCTCCGACTGCGACTCGTTCACGGTCGACCAGTTCGCATCGGTCGACTTGGCCTTGTCTCCCTGCTGGCACGTCTGCATGGGCTTGGCGTCGTCGAGCCGGCGCGGCGCGAACATCGTGTAGTTGGCGCCGTAGTCCCCACTCTTGAGCGCGGCCGCGAGCACGAAGGCCTTGAACGTCGACCCGGCCTGCGTGCCACCGCTGCCACCGAGCGAGTGGTTGAGGGCGAGATTGAGCTTGGTGGCGGTGTTGTCCTTCTTGGCCACCCCGAAGTCCTTGCTGAGCGCGAGGGCCTTCACCTCACCCGTGCCCGGCTCCACCATGGTGACGACGCCGGCGACGGGGTTCGCCTTGTCGACCCACTTCTCGAGACCGGCCTGCACGGTCTTCTGCATGGAGAAGTCCAACGTCGTGATGATCTTGACGCCGCCGTCGAACAGCTCGTCGTGGCGGATGTCCTTGGTGCGCCCGAAGGCGGTGTCGCTCAGCATGACGGCGCGCGCGTAGTCGCAGAACCACGCCAGGTTGTTGTAGGCCGCCTCGCAACCGTTCTTGGAAGGAGTGATCTTGAGAGCCAGATCAGTGGCCCGATAGGTCGCGGACTCTTCAGGGGTGATGACCCCCAGCTCTTCCATGCGCCGCAGCACGATGTTGCGGCGGTCGAGCGTGAGCGGCCGGTTCTTCACGACGGAAGGGTCGAACCGGTTGGGCTGCTGCACCAGGCCCGCGATCATCGCGGCCTGCGGGACGGTCAGCTCGCTCGCGGGGACGCCGAAGAAACGACGGGCAGCGGCCTGCACACCGTGGGCGCCGGCGCCGAAGTAGGCGATGTTGAGATAGCGGTCGAGGATCTCGTCCTTGCTGAGCTTCTTCTCCAGGGCGATCGCATAGCGGACCTCGCGGATCTTGCGGCCTGTGTTCTTGGCCTTCGCCGCGTTGCGCTCCTCGTCGGTGGTGGCAGCCGCCTCGAGCACGTTCTTGACGTACTGCATCGTCAGGGTCGAGCCGCCCTGCGTCTCGTTGCCCGCCTTGTTGTTGACGGCTGCGCGCGCCAGCGCCCTGAGGTCTGCCCCGCCGTGCTCATAGAAGCGTGAGTCCTCGATCGCGATGATCGCGTCCTGCATCGGCTTGGAGATCTTCGTCAACGGCACCGACACGCGGTCCTCGTCGAAGAACGTGGCGATGAGGGTGTGGCCGTCAGCGGCATACATCGTCGACTTCTGGGCGAGCGGCGGGATGCGCAGCTCGGTCGGCAGGTCCTCGAACTTCTGGGTGGTGGCGCGCGCGGCCAGGCCGAGACCACCCGCGAAGGGGAGCGCGAGACCGCTTGCCAGCACGCCGCTGATGAGAGCCAGCACGGCGAGCATGACCACCTGCTGGATGAACCCCTCGTCAGCACCGGCACCACGCGCGGCAGAGCCACCACGGGTGTGAACAAGGCGCGCGGCAAGCAGCGCGGACAGCCGTGACATGGGCGCCAGCGTACGTCCCACGGGCCAGGTTTCGGCAAAAGTCCCTCGCCACGTAGTCACAAGGTGCTAGCGCGAAGTGGGCACCCAGGCACTGGCGCTGTGCCACGCTCATTGCTTACGGTGTGGAAGCGCAGGAACACTCTCAGTGAAAGTTAAGGCGGGGGACGATGAACTGGACCGAGGATTGGGCATCTCGCGGGGCCTGCCGAACCACCGACCCTGACCTGCTGTTCGTGCAGGGCGCAGCCCAGAACCGGGTCAAGGCCGTGTGCACCGGGTGCCCGGTGCGCACCGAATGCCTCGCCGACTCGCTCGACAACCGCACCGAGTTCGGTGTCTGGGGTGGCATGACCGAGCGCGAGCGCCGCGCCCTGCTGCGTCGCCGCCCGAACGTCACCTCGTGGCGAAACCTGCTCGAGGCCGCTCGCGAGTCGTTCGAGCGCGGCTATGACGACCTCGACCTGGGCATCCGCTCCGCCTGACCGTCGCTCGTAGGCTGCGGAGATACGTGCTGGCCGTCGTCGGCGCGGGTGAAGTCGACGCCGACGGTCTCCTGCTTCTTGCGTTCTTCGACTTTGGCGTAGGCCGTATAGGCGCGTTCGTCGGCTGGGGTCATGTCTCCGGTGAAAAACGCCCGCGGCCATAGTCCGCGGGTGCGCACGACGTCGACCTCGACCATGTAGAGAGTGATCTCGGCTTGCAGATACAGCCACGAGGTCAGGCCGAGAACGATCGCGAACAGGCCGTACACCTGGCTGGCGTTGCGAAGCTGGTGGGTCACGATGAACGCGCCGAGGGTCTGCAGGAGCTGCCAGGCCAGCGCGGTGAGGACCGCTCCGACACGCAGGTCGCGGCTCGCAACGACACGAGCGGTCGCCAAGCGGAACGCGAACCAGAACAGCCCGATGTTGAGCAGGAACGACAGGGCGAGCGCGCCGAGCTGCGCGACCCAGCCCAAGCTTCCGCTTCCACCGCCGAGGCCGGAAAGCGTGGTCGTGATGATGATCCCGATGCCGAACCCGAGAATGAGCGCGATGCTGCGCAGCATGTTGAACGGGAACCCCGGCCTTCTCTTGTAGGGCACTTCCCAGACGGCGTTGAAGGCGTTCTGGGCGGCGTTCGCGACGCCTCTGGTGCCGAGGAAGGTGCCGATGAGACCGACGGCGAGCCCCGCGCCGGTGCGGTTGAGCGAGTGAACGTTGGTCTGCAGCTGGTCACCCAGAATCGGGAAGTCGGCCAACGCCGAGTGCAGCACCTGTTCCTGGGCGTGCGGGTTGTGCCGCAAGACAAGACCGAGGACCGTCACGAGGACCAGGAGCAGCGGGAAGATCGACACGAACGCGTTCCACGCCAGCAGGGCGGCAAGGTTGCCGGCTTGGTCGTCGCCGAACTTGCGTACGACCGCAAGCGGGAAGCCTAGGACCCGATGGCGCTGCTGGAGTCGGTCGAGCTGGCGCAGCAGTCGTTGAAGAAGCTCCATGCCAGATGATGACCTGCTAGGAATGCCGCCACGCGCGCGCCTGCCCCGCTCGCCCAACGGCTCACGTCTGCCGAGCGGAGTGGTCGCAGCAAGGCAGGTGCGCCTCGGTCCCGCTTGGTGCGCCGGTCCAGCCGGGAAGCTGGTAGGACCACCACCGCACCGGGAGACCGGCTGGCTCTCCATCAGGGCGCGTCGGGCCGTACGCGCTCCGGCGCCAGGGCGTGGGCGGTCAGCCACGCCCCGGCCACGGCGAGGATCAGCGGGGCGAGGGCGACGAGGCTGGCATGGGTGAACTCCACCATGAGCACCGTGCCGGTCAGCGGCGCGTCCAGGGTCGCGGCCAGCACAGCCCCGGCGCCGATCACCGCGTAGAGCTGGGGCTGCCCTCCCGGCGCGACCGTGTCCCACACAGCGCCGCCGCCGGCGCCCAGCAGCGCACCCACCGCCACGGCCGGGGTCAACAACCCACCGGCCGCGCCACCGCGTAGGCACACCGCTGTCGCGACCGGCTTCAACACCAGCAGCGCACACAGCAGCGCGACAGGAAGCCGTCCCTGGAACGCGAGCTGCGCAGGGCCTTTGCCGTTGCCCAGGATCTGCGGATATGCCATGGACACGACACCTACAGCGGTGAAAGCAAGCGGAACGGTGAGCGCCAACACCCAGCCGTGGGGGGCGCGGTCCCTGGCTGCGGTCATCACCCGGGTGAACAGCGCTGCTGCGACACCCAGGACCGGTCCGGCGAGCAGCGCCCAGACCAGCACACCGCCGGTGGCGTGGAGACGGCCCACGGCGTACGTCGCAGAGCGGCCTACCACCGGCCACGCAACGACCGTCGCCGCGACCGAAGCCAGTACGGCCGGTCCCAGGACGCGCGGGTGCAGGCTCGTGAGCAGGACCTCAGCAGTGAACAGCGCACCGCCGAAGGGCACGTCGTACACCGCGCCCAGGCCGGCTCCGGCCCCGCAGGCGATCAGGAGACGGCTCTGACCGGCGTCCAGCCCGAAACCGGCAGCGACTCTGGCGGCGAACGACGCCCCGACCAGGCGAGGGGCCCCCTCGCGTCCCAGCGAGGCGCCAGCACCGACGGAGGCGATCTGCACGCAGGCCTCGCCGAGAGAGCCCCAGAAGGGCAACGCGTCGGCGTCCCCCCGCACGGCGCTGGCGACTGAAGGGCGGGAACCGCCACGGCGCAACCACCACCAGCTCGCGCCGGCGAGCGCACCGCCCACCGCCAGCGCGGCTACCCGTCGGGCGCCGCTGGCATGTTCCGAACCGGCCAGGAACGACCCCGAGTCGTAGCCGAAGGCGCCGTGCTGGACCACGTGCAGGAGAAGGACGAGGCAGGCTCCGCCGAGGCCTGACGCGACCCCTGCCGCCAAAGCAGCGAAGGCCACGCGCACCCAAGGGGCCTTCAGCCACACCTCACCCACCACCCCGACCCTAGCCAGCCGCTATTCTCCCGCGGGTGTCTACCGTGTCCTTGCGTCCGGCCACCTACGACGACGTGGAGGCCGTCCTGGCCTTCTGGAGTGTTGCCGCCGAGAACGCCGCTCGCCCGGGGGACGACCGCGCCGCGGTCGAGGCGCTCCTGCGCCGCGACGCCGAGGCGATGACGGTGGCCGAAAGTGGGGGGCGCATCGTCGGCACCCTCATCGCCGGCTGGGACGGTTGGCGTTGTCACCTGTACCGGTTGGCCGTCGCTGGAGAGCACCGCCGACAGGGCCTGAGCCGCCTCCTGGCCGCACGCAGTTCACCGGGCACGACGCGGCGCGCTCGGAAGCTCGACATCGTGCTCCGCAACGTAGGCCTCGTGGTCGGCGACCTGGTCGGTCATCTCGTCTTCCGGCTCGTCCGGCTGCGGAATCGCGCGCAGTCCGGCGAGGTCGTGCACGTCGAGCGTTCGAGCGGCGATCGTCGCCAGTGCGACGCCGGGGTGGGCCGCCGCGAAGCCATCGACCAGCCGCGCCTCACGCTCAGCGAGCGTCGCCCAGTCGGCGTGCAGGACCAGGGCGTCATGCGCTGACCGATGCTCGGGCCTACCGGCGAGCAGCTCTGCCGCCTCTCGCGCCTGCGCCGCTGTCAGCTGCGGCGCGGCGGTGCCGTGGACCCGGTTGACCAGCACGCCTGCCAAGGGCATGTCGTCAGCGGCGAGCCGCTCGAGAAAGTAGGTCGCCTCCCGCAGCGCGTCGGGCTCCGGCGCCGCCACCACGACGAACGCGGTGCCCGGGTCGGCGAGCCGGGCGTACGTCTTGGCGGCGCGCTCGCGGAAGCCACCGAACATCGACTCGAGCCCCGACACGAACACCTGCACGTCGTTGAGCACCTGCGTGCCGAGCACTGTGGACAGGACCCCCGTGACCGCCGAGACGCCGGCGCCCAGGGCGCGCGCGTAGAACCTGCCCCCCACTCCTGCCGGCGCGGTCAGCAGGCGCAGGAAGCGGCCATCCAGGAACGCGCTCAGGCGCTGCGGTGCGTCGAGGAAGTCGAGGGCGCTGCGGCTCGGCGGGGTGTCGACGACCACGAGGTCCCACGTGCCGCTCTCGTGCAGCTGTCCCAGCTTCTCCATCGCCATGTATTCCTGCGTGCCGGCGAACGACGAGGACAGCGCGCGATAGAACGGGTTGGCGAGAATCTGCTCGGCACGCTCGGGGGTCGCATGCGCCGTGACCACGCCGTCGAACGTGCGCTTCATGTCCAACGTCATGGCGTCGAGCCGCCCGCCCGCTGTGCTGTCGGTGCCCGGGACGCTGCGAGGGACGTCGTCGAGGCGCTCGAGCCCCAGGGACTGCGCCAGCCGGCGCGCCGGGTCGATGGTCATGACGACGACCACGCGCCCCCGCTCCGCGGCGCGCAGGGCGAGTGCGGCGGCGGTCGTCGTCTTGCCCACGCCGCCGGACCCGCAGCAGACGATGATCTGCGTGTGCCGGTCGTCGAGCAGTGCGTCGATGTCGAGCTCGGGGCTCATCGCGCGGCACTCCCGAGCAGGCTGCCCAGAACGCCGCCGAAGCCGGTCATCGCGGCGAGGTCGATGCCGCGATAGCGCAACGGCAGCTCGCACGAGACGAGACCCAGTGCGGCGAGCCTGAGCCGCTGCGACTCCTCGAGCTCCACGCGACGGTCATGGCGACGCGTCTGGCGCTGCAGCGGTGCGCCGAGGGACGCGTCGAGGCCTGCCGCGGTCAACCCCGCAACGATCTGCGTGACGCCCGCCTCCAGCGCGACGCCGTGGGTCATGTTGGCGACCACGCTGCGCACCGAGAACCCGAGAGCGCGTAGCTCTGCGGTGGCGTCGAGAGTCTCCTGCGTGGGCATCTCCTCCAGCAGGGTCACGAGATGGATCGCGGTCGCGCCAGAGCGGAGCAGCGCCATGACCGAGTCTGCCTGCGAACGCAGGGGGCCGGTCTTCGCCAGATCTGCAATATGGGAATTCGTATTCAGGAACGACGTGATGCGCCCGGTCGGCGGTGCGTCCATCACGACGGCGTCATAGACATAGGTGCCGTCTGCCGCGCGCCGCGCGACTTCCATCGCCTTGCCGGTGACCAGCACGTCGCGCAGCCCAGGCGCGATCGAGGTGACGAAGTCGATTGCGCCGAAGCGGCGGAGCAGCCCGGCGGTGCGGCCCAGGCCGTAGAACGTCTGGAGATAGTCGAGCAGCACCGGCTCCGGATCCAGTGCCAGGGCAGCAACGTCGCCACCGTCGGGATGGCGCACGACGGTCCGCGCGGTGTAGGTGAGCGGGGGAGCGTCGAGCAGGCGGGAGATGCCCTGCCGCCCCTCGGTCTCCACGAGCAGGACGTGCCGGCCGCCGCGGGCGAGGGCGAGCGCCAAGGACATCGCGACGGTGGTCTTGCCTGTGCCGCCCTTGCCGGTGACGACATGCAGGCGTACGTCGTCCGGTGCCGCCACGTGACGAAGCCTAGGCTCAGGCGTGGATGCGCACTGCGAGGATGGCGACGTCGTCCTCGTTGCGGTCGCCGACGAGGGCCGTGAGGATCTCGTCGCAGAGCTCCTCCAGCGGGCGGCCGGCGAGGCTTTCGAGCACGACGCTCAGGGCGTCGATGCTGTCGTCGAGGTGGGCGCCGCGACGTTCGATGAGTCCGTCGGTGTAGAGCAGGACCGTCGAGCCGATGCTCAGCTCGGCGACGTGCTCGGTTCGTTCGGACGTGGGATCGACGCCGAGCAGCAGGTCGCCCTCGGCGTCGAGGACATGGATCGACCCGTCGGGCTCGAGGACCACGGGTGGCAGGTGGCCGGCGTTGGACCACTGCATGCGCATCACGCCGCGGGCGAGGTCGTCAGGCGCTGCCTGCAGACGGACAACGACCATGGTGGCCATGGCGTCGAGCCCGAGACCGTCGATGGCGGCGTCGAGCCGGTTGATCAGGGCCGCCGGGAAGTCGCCCGTGGTGAAGCCGATGCCGCGGAGCAGCCCACGGACCTGACCCATCGTGGCGGTGGCTTGCGCGTCATGGCCGACGACGTCGCCGATCGCCAGCACGGTCGCGTCGGTCGCGGTGCAGAAGGCGTCGTACCAGTCACCGCCGACCTGCACCTCGTGCGCTGCCGGGACATAACGAACAGCGATCTCACAGTGCGCGGGCGTAGGGGGTGCTGTCAGCAGACTCGTCTGAAGCGCTCGGGAGAAGCGGCGCTCGCGCGCGTAGAGAGAGCTGTTGTCCAGGGCCAGCCCGGCGCGGCGCCCGATGTCGAGGGCGAGCTCGATCTCCTCGGGTGTGTGCGGCGCCCGGTCGCCGCTGTTCCACAGCGCGATCACGCCGAGCTGTGAACCACGCGCGGCCAGTGGCACCGCGAGGCCGGACGTCGGGTCGAGAGCCTGGAGCAGGCGACGTACGGCAGGGTCGGGGAACACCACTTCGAGCACCTCCGCCCGGATGGTGGGGGCGATGACAGGAGCGCCGGTGCGCAGCACCTGCCAGATCGGAGCTGCGTCGGTCATGGCGGGGATCTGGGCGTCGGCGTAGGCCAACACGTCCGGGTGCCGGTGCGGGTCCCGGTGGGCCGTCCCGAGGTCGTGCAGGTCCCCATGCTCGCCCACCATGGTCACGACGCACCAGTCGGCCAGGGTGGGCACCATCAGCTGCGCAAGGTGCCCGACCGCCTCGTGAGCGTCGAGGAACGAGCTGAGCTCGCGGCTGACGTCGCTGAGAAGGGCGAGCTGCTGGGCCTTGGCCTCCGCCGCGGCCTGCAGGGCATGCCGGAGGCTGACGTTGGTGAAATAGATTCCGAGCCCGTCCGCGAGCGGAACGGCCCGCACCTCGAACCACGCTTCCAGGCCGGGGTAGTAGGCCTCGAACACGATGGGCTCGCGCGTCGCGGTCGCCAGACGGTAGCTGTCGCCGAACACGCTGTCGCGTGTGCCGGGGAACTCCTCCCAGAAGTTGCGGCTCAGCAGCCACGCTCGAGCACGGCCCACGATCTGCTCACCGGCCGCGTTGATGTAGGCCACGCGCCACGTCGGGTCCAGGAAGATGAAGCCGGTCGCCAACGAGTCGAGCACTTCGGCTGCTGTCAGTGCCTCGACGACGTCGGGAAGCCGCCGGTCGGCGGCGGGCTCGCTCACGCGCTGTCCGACCGGTCGAGACACAGCCCGGAAGTCACGTGCTCAATGTAGGGACAACGCGGTCCGTTCACGAATCTGCTGCCCCCGTACGAGTGACGCAGGCCTGGTTCATGGCAGAAGGGCCCGCACCGTGTCGGTGCGGGCCCCTCTGTCGGGATCAGGTGTCGTCAGCTGCGGTCGGTGCGGAGATCGTCATCGGCGTCGAGCTCGATGCGCTCCTTGCGCACCTCGCCGCTCACCGTCTGCTGCGTGGTCTCGGTCTCGGTGCCGAGGCGTACGCGCTCCACGGCCACCGCTTCGGTCGTCACGACCGGGCGCTCCTCGTGGAGGATCACCTCGTGCTCCTCCTCGGTGATGGCACCACCGGAGTAGGCCGCGTCGCGGTTGGCGTCGGTGATCGGCTCGGACTCCAGGACGACGCGCTCCTTCGTCACGGGAACGGTGATCTGCTCGTTCTCGGTCACGACGTACTTCCGCAGCCGCGCGCGGCCGGCTTCGACGCGCTCCGTACCGGCGCGGAGGTGCTCCTCGGACCGGGTCATGGCCTCGTCGGTGTTGGGGCCGGACGTGTCGTAGCCCGCACCGCGCGACGTGGTGTCGGCGACATAGCCCGCGTCGGTCGAGGTGTAGCCGGAGTCGTCCATGTTGTAGTAGCGGTAGAGCTCGGCTTCCTCGCCCTCGGAGATGTGCTGGTCGGTCGCGACGTTCGGGGCATCCTTGACGACGTCCTTCGTGAAGGGGACCGCGAGCCCGTCCTCGTGCTCAGCGGCGCTGGCGATCGGCACATAGGACTCGTTGGAACCGAACAGGCCGGTCGCGACCGTGACCCACTGCGGCTGGCCGGTCTGGTCGTCGAGATAGACCTGACCGATCTTGCCGATCTTGTCACCGTTGCTGCTGCTGTAGAGCGTGCGACCGATGTAGGAACCGGCCTGCTCAGCGGAGATGGTCATGGTGAAACCCTTCGTTGGTTGACTCGACGCACTGCTGCACGTGTGGAGTGATGTCGCGGGGACCGCTAGATGCGGGTTGCGCCCTTGCGGCGGGTGGAGTTCGTGTCCACCGCCGCCTGAGCCTGGGCCTTGCGCTGCTCGGCGTAAGCCGGGCCGTTCGCGGCGGCCTCCGCCTTGACCCGCGGGGCCTCGAGCTCAGCTGCCATCAGCCAGCGTTCCCAGCGCGTCTGCATCGGACGGATGAGCCCGCCCCCGGCGCCGACGATGGTGACACCAGCGAGCGTGGCCAGCACGGCGATGAGGATCGGTGTCGTGACGGTGGTGGCGACCTGGATCTGGTTGAGCGCCGCGATGATGCCGATGCCGATGATGAAGACGGACGCGATGTTGGCGAGCACCTTCCCGTAGGACAGGCCGCCGAGGACGTTGGTGATCAGATCCTTGACCGCGGCCGCGATAGCCGTCGCGATGACGACGATGACGATAGCGACGGCGACGCGCGGCAGGAAGGCGATGATGCCTGCGAGAGCGTCGCTGATCGGGTTCTGTCCGAAGACGCCGAATGCCACGGACAGCGTGATCAGGATGACGAAGTAGTAGACGAGCTTGGCGACGATGTCGCTCGCGTCGTACTTGCTCTTCGACAGCGCCTGGCGGATGCCGCCCCGCTCCACCGCGTGGTCGAAGCCGACCCGCTCGAGGATGGCGTTGGTGGCCTTCGCCAGGATCTTCGCGATGAGATAGCCGACGATGAGGATAAGGAGGAACACGACGAGCTTCGGAACGAAGGTCGCAATGCTCGTCCAGGCGTCGGACACGCCGCGGCTGTAGTCCACCGAACTTCTCACGGGAAACTGCTCTCTGTCGTCGGCGGGCCTTATGGCACCGCGGGTCGAGTGTAATTCTGCCCAGCACCCAACGGAGTAGCTTCTGAGAAGCTGTAGAGAAAATCACGCACCGTTTCGCGTTGTCCCAGTGCCGCGTTCGCGTAGCGGCCGCCCCAGCGATGGCATCTCACCTTCGCTCGACCGCACGACTCGGGCCGGCGGCTCACCGGACGATCTCCAGCCGCGCACAGGGGCGTAGAAGTCGACGATACCGACGGGTGGCCCGTCGAGGAAGACATCTGCGGTGCCCTGGCCCCGGTCGGCGTAGCCGTAGAACCGCAGACCGCGACCGACGAAGCGCAGCCTCACGGAGTCGGGCACGCAGCTGTAGGGGAGGCCGTCGAGGCCGTCGCCATGGAGCCAGGCCCCGGTGTAGTCGAGCTGGTCGAAGCTCCTTCCCTCGACGTCCCGGCGATGACCCTGGCCAAGCCTTCCACCTGCTGCAGCGCGCTCGCGAGCTCGCGCATCCCGGCGCCGGCGATCTGTCCCTGCCCTGCTGCGGACAGTGCGATGTCGGCGGCGAACGTGGCGTGACGTGCGATCTGGTCGAGTCCCGCGGAGACGCCGACGTCGTAGGCGTGACCGGCCGTCATCTCAGCGGAGTCGAGCATCTGTCGGCTCACCGAAGCGACGGACAACCTGTCGGCGCGAAAGCCGGTCATGCTCTGCTGCAAAGTTCCCACGACGGCGGCGAACCGCTGCACGGCCTGGTCAGTGGCCCGCTCGACCGCACCCAGCGCGTCCTGTGCCGCGGAGTCGAGCGCTGCTGTTCGGCGCAACGGTGACCAGCGCGTACGCCGCCAGCAGGTTGGCGATGCCCGCCAGCAGTGTGCGATGTCGTTCGTAGAAGATCGCGGGAAATGCGGGCTGTGCAGAAGATCATCGAAGTTCTCGCGTTGTCCTGGCGACTGCTTTGCGTGAGAGGCTTCGGACTTCCTTCTCCTCGACGGGGGCTTCGGTGCGCGATCATTTGACGCGACCGCACCGCCACATCATCGGAGGCTTCGAGACCGTGGCACCGCCTCGCTTCCACCGCAGCGGACCGGCATGAGTCCCGACCGTGTGCTCGATGACGTGCGAGCGGCGCTGCCCGGCTATCTGCACGCGATGGGCGTCGACGTCCAGGATCGTGACGACATCGTGCAGGAGACCCTGATCCGACTCCTGCGGGTACGCGGTCGCCTCGACGACGAGGTGGTCGGCTCCTACAGCTTCGTCACCGCGCGCAACATCGTCGTGTCACGGCGACGGTCCGAGACCACTGCCGAACGTCGCCTGCCCGAGCTGGTCGACCTGGTGCAAGGTGAGTCAGGCGAGGAGTACGTCGAGCGCCGGGAACGCGAGGTGGCGTTGCTCGCCGCGCTCGAAGGGCTCGACGCGGCGGATCGTGACGTGCTCGTCTCGCACGAGCTGCACGGTGAGAGCACGGTCTCGATCGGCGAGCGTCACGGGAAGCGCCCGTCCGCCGTCGTCATGCAGCTGGCGCGGCTGCGGGCGCGCGTACGCCTGGACTACTTGCTCTCGCTGCGGAACGTGACGTTGGTGTCGAGCCGCTGCCGGGCGGTGCTGCTGGCGATCTCGGCCGGCGACGTACGCCGACAGCGCGAGAGCTCTGCCGCAGAGCACCTGATGACGTGCCCCGGCTGCGCCGAACTGGCCGCACCGCTGATGACACGGCGGATGTGGCTCGCCGCCCTGTGGCCGCTGGGGCTGGGCGCAGCCTGGTCGGCGCTGCGGTGGTGGCGGTCGCAGGGTCCCGCTGCGCAGACGGTTCAGGCGGGTGGTGTCGTCATGGTGGCGGCCGTGACCGCGCTGGTGGTGGCCCGTCCGACGGCCACGCCGGCCACGCCGGCCGCGCCGGCGGCACTCGGCACCGCTGCACCGTCGCCGGTCGCCGCGATGGCGACCTGGGCACCCGGGTTCGTCCCGGCATCACACGAGGGGCGCCCGGTCGTGCTGCTACGAGCGCCGGTGCAGTCGGTGCCGGCCGACGAGGGCTTCTGGGTCGGCGCCGGCTCAGGCCGCATGTGGGTGCAGCTGCGCACGGCCAAGGGCTCGGAGTCGCCCGAGCACGTGCAGGCAGGGGACGCCGTCAGCGGTGTCGCGCGCATCATCGCCAACACGCCGGCTTTCCTGCGCTCCTCGGGACCCGACGCGGCACACGGGCGCAGTGAGCTGCAGCAGGCAGGCGCGCACGCCGTGATCGACGCGAGCGCGGTCGAGGTCACGCACTGACATGGTTTCTCCGGCGTGGTCGTCGCTCGGTGCCGACGGGTGCGCTGGGGACTCCTCGCTAGGGTTCGACCATGGCCACCTGGGAGTACGCAACCGTCCCGCTTCTCGTGCACGCCACCAAACAGATCCTCGACACCTGGGGTCAGGACGGGTGGGAGCTCGTGCAGGTCGTGCCCGGCCCCGGCGGCGGTGAGCAGCTCGTCGCCTACCTCAAGCGCGAGAAGCCGTGATCACCCCCGAGGAGCGGCTCGCTGAGCTCGGCCTCATCCTTCCGGTGGTGCCGTTGCCGGCGGGTGCGTACGTCCCCGCCGTGCGGACCGGACAGCTCGTCTTCACCGCCGGCCAGATCCCGGTCACGGACGGTCAGGTGCTCGCCAGGGGCAAGGTCGGCGAAGGGGAGGGGAGCGCGGTCGCGCCCGCCCGCGCCAAGGAGCTGGCTGCGGTCTGCGCGCTCAACGCCCTCGCCGCCGTCCAAGCCCTCGTCGGTGATCTGTCGCAGGTCAGTCGGGTGGTGAAGGTCGTCGGATTCGTCGCGTCGGAGCCCTCGTTCAGTGGCCAGCCGGGAGTGATCGACGGTGCGAGCGAGCTGCTGGTCGACGTGTTCGGTGATGCCGGCCGGCACGCCCGCAGCGCCGTCGGGGTCGCGGCCCTGCCGCGCGACGTCCCCGTCGAGGTCGAGATCGTCGTGGAGCTCGCGGCTCGCTCCGGCATCCTGCAGGTCTGAGAGCCGATGGGGGCAGTTGCGCTGCTGCCCCGGTGGGCCGACCTGTTTCTCGCGCCCAACCCGGGGCCGATGACGCTCACGGGCACCTGCACGTGGGTGCTTCGGGCACCGTCACAGGTCCGGGTCGGGTGCGTCGTGATCGACCCCGGCCCGCTCGATGAGGGGCACCTTTCCCGGGTGGCTGCCGCGGGGCCGGTCGCCCTCATCGTGATCACCCACGGGCACGGCGACCACGTCGACGGCGCCGCGCACCTCCAGGAGCTCACCGGGGCGGCGGTCACGGCCTACGACCCGGCGCTGTGCCGCGGCGCCGACCCGCTGCGCGAGGGTCAGCAGCTCCCGACCGGTGATCTGCAAACCCGCGTGGTGCACCTGCCCGGGCACACGAACGACTCGGTCGGCATCGTCGTCGAGGACGAGGTCGAACCCGGGATCGTCGTGGGCGACACGCTGCTCGGGCGGGGCTCCACCGTGGTCGCGCACCCCGAGGGACGGCTCGGGGACTATCTCGCGACGCTGGAGCGACTCGTCGCGCTGGACCCTGACCGCCGACGGCTCGTGCTGCCGGGCCACGGCCCCGTCCGGGCGCCGCTCGGCGAGCTGGCGCGCGAGCAGCTCGAGCACAGGAGGGCCCGCACGGCGCAGGTCGCGGCGGCCGTGGGTGCAGGCGTGCGCGATCCGGAGGTCATCGTGGCGCTGCTGTATCCACAGCTGACGGGTCAGCTGGCGGGAGCTGCGCGCAGGACGGTCAGGGCGACGTTGGACTGGTTGGCCGAGGAAAGGCTCAGCGCGCCCGGCGACTGAGCCGGTCGATGTCGAGCAGCACGACTGCTCGCGCCTCGTGGCGGATCCAGCCGCGCTGCTGGAAGTCGGCGAGCGCCTTGTTGACGGTCTCACGCGAGGCGCCGACAAGCTGGGCGAGCTCCTCCTGCGTGAGGTCGTGTGTCACGTGGATGCCCTCGTCGCCCTGCACACCGAAGCGGCGGGCCAGATCGAGCAGCGCCTTGGCCACGCGGCCCGGCACGTCGGTGAAGACCAGGTCGGCGAGGATGTCGTTGGTGCGGCGAAGGCGCTGGGCCAGCGCCTGCAGCAGGGTGCTCGCGATCTCCGGGCGACCGCGCAACCACGGCTCGAGATCGGCGTGGCTCAGGGCGATCAGCGAGGCCTCGGTGACGGCGGTGGCGGTCGAGGCGCGGGGACCGGGGTCGAAGAGCGACAGCTCACCGAACATCTCGCCGGGCCCGACCACGGCCAGCAGGTTCTCGCGGCCGTCAGAGGCGGTGCGCCCCAGCTTCACCTTGCCGGAGAGCACGAGGTAGAGCCGGTCGCCGGCCTCTCCCTCAGCGAAGAGCACCTGCCCCCGGCCGAGGCGCACCTGGGCCATGGTCGCGCGGAGCTCGGCCGCGGCCTCGTCGTTGAGCGCCGCGAACAGCGGAGCATGCCGGACATGGTCTCGGACCTGCTCGCCAACGCCCTCGTCGGTGGACACACCGGTGATTCTGCCGTACGCGCGGCTCCGGCGTCCCGGGGTGCCGCCAAACAGCTGGCTCGTCGCCGTCGTCGGACGGGGTTTGCGCCTCGCGATCGATCGCCGTGCGCCGCGCGCCCACGATAGGTTGCGCGGTGTGGCGGCCCCCTGCGCAACCGGTGCGGAGTGAGCGCGTTCCCCGAATCGGCCTTCGAGCGGCTGTTCGCGACCTCGCCTGCTCCTCACGTGCTGCTGACACCGGACCTCGTGATCTGCGGCGTGAACGACGCCTATCTGCGCGCCACCGGCCGTGACCGCGGCCGGCTGGTTGGGATGAACCTGTTCGACGCCTTCCCCGATGACGTGCACCACGACGACAACGCCGCCCGGCTGCGGGCCTCGTTCGCACGGACCCTCGCCAGTCGTGAGCCCGACGTGCTTCCTGCGCAGCGCTATGACGTGGCGCCCGACGACACGTCGCCCGGGCCGGTGCAGGAACGCTGGTGGAGCCTGGTCACCAGCCCGGTCTTCGACGAGGCCGGAGTCATCTCGCACCTGCTGCACCGCGTCGAGGACATCACCGACCTCGCAGCCCCCGCTCCGGGAAGTCCCCCTGCCTCCGCTGTCGAGCTCTATGCGCGTGGCCGCGAGCTCCAGGAGCTCAACGAGCAGCTGCGGGCATCGCAGGCGGAGACGGCGCGCGTGCTGGAGAGCATGGCGGTCGGCTACATCGCGCTCAACGAGCGCTTCGAGGTCACGTTCATCAACTCGGAGGGCGAGCGGTTCATCGAACGCACCCGCCAGGAGCTCGTGGGCGCGTCACTGTGGGACTCGTTCGACGGACTCGAGGAGCTCGCGTTCGGCCAGTGCTACCACCGGGTGATGAGCAGCCGGGTCCCCGAGTCGCTCGAGGCCTTCTATCCCGCGCTCGAATTGTGGTTCGAGGTGCGCGTCGTGCCGGAGCCCGGCGGGATCGGCCTCTATTTCCTGGACATCACGGCCCGGGTCACCGCGCAGCAGAGCGTGCAGCGCAACAGCGATCGCCTCGCCCTGCTCGCCTCCGTCAGCGAGGTCCTGGCGGCGACGCTCGACGTGGACACCGCGATGCGGGCGCTGGCCGAGACCGTGGTGCCGCAGCTCGCCGACTGGTGCGTCATCACCGTCGTCGACGGGCAGGACATGCGTGACGTCGCCGCGGTCCATCACGACCCCGCGATGCAGGCCGACGTCGACGCCTACGTCGCGTCGCAGCCGGCGTCGATGTCGTCAGCTGCTCCCATCCGTCACGTGCTCAGCACCGGCGAGCCGGTGATCGCCCCGGCAATCCGCGACGAGGTGGTCGAGGCGGTGTTTCCCGACCCCGGCGTACGCGCCCTGCTCGCCCGCCTGCGACCCAGCGCCGGCATCGCGATCCCTATCCGCACGCCCGAGCACACCCTGGGCGTGCTCGCGCTGTGGCACGGGCCCGACCGGCCGCCCCACACCGAGGAGGACATCCAGGCGGCGCTGGAGATCGGACGCCGCGCGGGGCTGCTCATCGAGAACGCCACGCTCTACGCCGGGCAGTTCGCGCTGGCGGAGGCACTGCAGCGAAGCCTGCTGACCGCGCCGCCGCAGCCCGACCACATCCACATCTCGACCCGCTACCAGCCCGCCGCCCAGCAGGCGCAGGTCGGCGGCGACTGGTACGACGCCTTCATGACCCGCGACGGCGCGACCGTGCTGGCGATCGGCGACGTCATCGGGCACGACTTCGTGGCGGCGGCGGTCATGGGTCAGGTGCGCGGACTGCTGCGCGGCATCGGCTATGCCACGGGTGCGGCCCCCGCGTCACTGCTCGCGCAGCTCGACGAAGCCATCGACGGATTGATGGTCAACACCATCGCGAGCGCCATCGTCGCCCGGCTCGAGCAGACCGAGTCGGAGAAGGGCTCGGGCCGCCGGGTGCTGCGCTGGTCGAACGCCGGCCACCCGCCGCCCGTCGTGCTCGACGAGGACGGTGTGGTGCACGTGCTCGACGGCGCAGAGCCCGACCTGCTGCTCGGCCTCGGCATGCACGCCCTGCGCCACGAGAGCGTCATGACGCTCAGGCCGGGTTCGCTGGTGCTGCTGTTCACCGACGGGCTGATCGAGCGCCGCGGGCTCTCCCTCGACGACGGGCTGAGCCAGCTCACGTCGGCGCTGCGCGAGCTGCGGGGGATGGCGCTCGAGCCGCTGCTCGACGAGCTGCTGCGCCGACTGCTGCCGGGCGAGCAGGAGGACGACGTGGCGATCGTCGCCGTACGCCTCTATCGCGAGGACCAGCTGCGTCCGCAGGAGGCGGGCCCGCTGCTGCTGCCCGTCACGATCGAGGCTGGCGAGGAGTGAGGTTGAGCGGGCAGCGTCGCGGGGCGCCGCCGTGCCGCGTCAGACCTGGAAGCCGACCGCCCGCAGTGCTGTCTCGGCCGCCTGCTCGTCCTGCTGGTGGGTGCCTCCGGAGATACCCAGGCCGCCGACGACGGCCCCTGCCAGCACGATGGGGTAGCCGCCGCCCGCCGCCAGGAGCCGGGGGATGTTTGCCATCTGCGACACGGCGGGGTCGGCCAGGACCGTTGACCAGGTGTGGGTCTGAACTCCGTAGGGCACTGCGGTCCAGGCCTTGTCGATCGCGACCTGCACCGTCAAGAATCTGGCGTCGGCGGTACGTTCGAACGCCGTCAGGTGCCCGCCGGCGTCGGTGACCGCGATCGCCACCTCGATCCCGATGTCTGCCCCAAGGTGCTTACTCAGACCCTGCGGCGGCTGGAGGCGTCCGGGCTGGTGACCCGGACCGTCTACCCCCAAGTGCCTCTGCACGTCGAGTACGCCCTCACCGACCTCGGGCACAGCGCCGCGAAACCCCTGGGCGAGCTGCGCACGTGGGCCGAGGACAATCTCGACGCCGTCACCTACCCCGGTCCGAACACCACCGGGGGTGCCGGCATCGCCTCCGCTTGATCAAGGCGTCCGCCGTCTGTCGACACACATCGCCTGTCGGCCGTGCCGCACGCGTGCCTGGTGCATCGAGAACCCGGCATCGGTGCACAACTGCTCAACACGCACTCACCCTCAACTACGCCCCTTGCGCGGCAGCGCGATGAGACACGACGACGGGTCCTCGTGATAGCGCGCGATCAGGTCTCGCGTGGCCAGGTCCTGCCGCCGGTGCAGCGCGTTGCGGTAGGCGGAGAGCACCGTCTCGGCGTGGGTGAGCCGGTCCACGAGCACGTCGCGGGCGCCGTCGTCGCTCGGGTCGACCGAGGACCACAGCCCCGCGAGGTCGGGCAGCGGGGGCAGCTCGTCGGGCAGACCGATCTCCATGAGGGCGAGCCGGCTGCTGCGCGCCTCGCCGAGCACCTCGCCCAGCCGCTCGACCGCCACCGGTGCGGCATCGTTGCGCGAGAGGACGTCGCGGCGTGCCTGCAGGATGCGCCGCCAGTAGGACACGCGGCCCTCCTCCGTCGCGAGCTGGCGACGGTAGGAGCGCAGCGCCGGCAGCGTCAGGTGCGAGAGCGCCGGGACGCGTTCGGGGATGCGCTTCGGTGTGGGCGTACGCCGCTGGCCGGGCAGCCCGGACGACGCTGCGCCGACCTCCGTGTCCGGGGAGCCCGTCGTCGGAGCGACCCGCTGGGCACCGGTGGGTGCCGACGCGCTCGTGCGCCCCGCCATGGGTCTCCTCGTCAGCGAACCGGCCACCCCGCCCGGAACACATCCGGTCAGGTGCGGGTCAGGAAGCTTCCCTGTCCCGACACGAGGCGCATCGTCGGGGCGCCTACCAGCCTTGATAGCGCTGAGCGCACCCTCACCCGGACGGTGCAGAGTTCGTCGGCGAACGGGTGTCCGTAGGGTGATCAGGTGCCGCCATCCGGGGAAGCCGAGTCGCGCACCGCTCTGGTGCGCCGCGCCCGGCGCGTCGTGCGGCTGCTCGGCGAGCGCTATCCCGATGCCCGCTGCGAGCTGGACTTCACGTCGCCTTTCCAGCTGCTGGTCGCCACGGTGCTCTCGGCCCAGACGACCGACGTGCGGGTCAACTCCGTGACACCCGCGCTGTTCGCCCGTTATCCCGGCCCCGAGGCGTTCGCCACCGCAGACCGCGTCGAGGTCGAGGCCCTGATCCAGCCGACCGGCTTCTTCCGCGCCAAGACGCAGGCGGTGATCGGGCTGGGCCAGGCGCTCGTCGACCGCTATGACGGCGTGGTGCCGAGCCGGCTCGAGGACCTCGTGACGCTGCCCGGTGTCGGGCGCAAGACGGCCAACGTGGTCCGCGGCGACGCGTTCGGCCTGCCGGGCATCACGGTCGACACGCACGTCGGGCGGTTGTCGCGACGTTTCGGGTGGACGCTGGAGGACGACCCGGTCAAGGTCGAGCACGAGGTGGGCTCGCTGCTCGAGAAGCGCGACTGGACCCCGGCGAGCCACCGCCTGATCTTTCACGGCCGACGCACCTGTCACGCCCGCAAGCCCGCGTGCGGCGCCTGTCCCGTCGCTTCCCTGTGCCCGTCCTACGGCACGGGCGAGACCGACCCGGTCAAGGCTGCGCTGCTCGTGAAGGACACCGGTCGGGCATGAACGAGCCGCTGCCGGACGCGCTCGCGGGCCTGGCGGGCCTGCTCGAGCGCGTCCGTAGGCACGACGTACGCGCGGAGCACCTCGGGCGGGTCGCCCCGGTGGAGGGTGGGCGGGCGTCCGCGGTCCTGCTGCTGTTCGCGGTCACCGGGTCTGACGTTGACGTGCTGCTGATCGAGCGCGCGAGCACGTTGCGCAGCCATGCAGGTCAGGTGGCGTTTCCCGGCGGAGCCTGCGACCCGAGCGACGCGGACGCCACCGCCACCGCCCTGCGTGAGGCGGTCGAGGAGACCGGGCTCGACCCGGCCGGTGTGCAGATCCTGGGCACGCTGCCCGAGCTCTACATCGCGCCGAGCGGCTTTCTGGTCACGCCGGTGCTGGCCTGGTGGCGCCACCCTTCTCCGGTCGCGCCTGCCGATCCGGCCGAGGTGAGCTCCGTGCACCGCGTGCCCGTCGCCGTGCTCGTGGAGCCGGCGAACCGGCGGCGCGTACGCCACAGCAGCGGTTATGTCGGCCCGGCGTTCCGCGTCGCTGCGTTCGCGGACCGCGACGGCGCGCCCGGTGAGGAGCTCCTCGTGTGGGGGTTCACCGCGCTGCTGCTCGAGCGTGTCCTGCACTACGCCGGCTGGTCGGGGAGGTGAACCTGCTCGACGTCGGCCTGCTCGCGACGGCCGCCGCCTTCGCCGCCTCGGGCTGGCGCCAGGGATTCGTGGTGGGCGTCCTGGGCTTCGCGGGTTTCATCGGCGGCGGGGTCGCGGCCATGATCCTGACGCCCAAGGTGGTGAGCCAATGGCACGCCGGGCCCACGCTGCTGGTGACCGCGGCGACCGCGGTCGTCCTCGCCGCCTCGCTCGGCCAGTGGCTCATGACCACACTCGGCCGGTTCGTCCGGCGCCGCCTCACCTGGCGCGCGGTGCGCACCGTCGACTCCGGCCTCGGGGCGATCGTGAGCGTCTGTGCCGTCCTGGTGATCGTGTGGTTCGTCGCCCTGGCGTTGCGGGCGGCTCCGGTGGCGCCGGTCTCTCGCGCCGTACGCACCTCGGCAGTGATCCGCGCGGTCAACGCCGTGATGCCGAGCGGGAGCCGCACGCTGTTCGCCTCGTTCCGCGGGCTGCTCGACGAGGGCTCGTTTCCCCAGGTGTTCGGGGGCCTCGCACCGGAGCGCATCCTGCCGGTCGCGGTGCCCGACCCCGCTGTGGCGCAGTCCGACCGCGTCGTCGCCGCACGCTCGAGCATCGTCGAGGTCTCAGGTGCGGCCCGCTCGTGCTCCCGGCAGGTGGACGGCACCGGGTTCGTCTACGCCCCCGAGCACGTGCTCACCAACGCCCACGTCGTCGCCGGTGTCTCGTCGCCGTTCGTGCGCGTCGGTGGCACCGGCCGCAGCCTCAACGCCCGGGTGGTCGCCTTCGACCGGCGTCGCGACGTGGCGGTCCTCTTCGTGCCCGGCCTGGTGGCCCCGACGCTCCCGCTCGTCGCCAGCGCGACCCGGGGCGACGCGGCGGTCGTCGCGGGCTTTCCTCATGGCGGTCCCTACCGACGGTCTGCGGCGCGGGTGCGCGAGGTCATCCGGGCCCGCGGTCCCGACATCTACGGCGAGGGCGAGACGACACGTGAGGTGCTCTCGCTCTATGCCACGGTGCAGCCCGGCAACTCGGGCGGACCCTTGCTCTCGCCCCGCGCGGGAGTGATCGGCGTGGTGTTCGCCAAGTCGATCGACGACCCGACCACCGGCTATGCCCTCAGCGTCGCGGAGGTCGCGCCTGTCGCTGACCCAGCCCGCACGCTGCAGCGCCCCGTCTCGACCGGGGGATGCACCCACTAGCTGGGTGGCGCCTCAGCCCACCAGCAGCAGCGGCGCCGGCTCCAGGGTTGCCGACGCCTCCTCACCCCACGTGAGGAGCCGGTCGACCTCGACGCCGTGCAGCCCCCCGGCCGGAGTGCCGGCGTAGGACCGCAGGTGCTCGGTGCCGCGGGCGAGCAGCGTGCGCGCGCCCGTGAGGTTGCCGCGCTGCAGGTGGGTCAGGCCCACGCAGAGCTGGGCGAGCCCTCGCCACAGCTCACGCTCAGTCTGGGGCGCGACCTTCCACGACGCCTCCAGCACCTCGTGGGCCTGGAAGGGTGAGGCGTCGTCGAGATAGCGCTGGGCGACGGCCAGGGCTTCGGTCGGTGCGAGCACGAGGTCGTCAGGCACGCGCTCGACGCCCTGCTCACCGCGAGCCAGCGGGCGGCCGGCGGCGTCACGTGGCCGCGCGTTGCGCGCACGCCCGCGCGGGTCACGCTCGCGCTCGACGTCGGTCACTGCAGCCTGCCCGTTCTCACCGGTCGGGCTCGGGGTCGTCGAGCCACGTGACCAGTGTGTCGTTGAACGCCTTGGGCACCTCTTCCTGCGGGAAGTGACCGGCGTCCTCGAGCAGGCGCCAGCGGTAGGGCGCCGCGACGTGGCGCCCCGACCCCTGGGCGTTGCGCGGGAGCACCGCATTGTCGTGCTCGCCGTGCAGCTGCAGCACGGGCACGGTCACGGGTTCGGCCATCGCCGTGGCATAGCGGATGCCGTCGGGGCGCGGCAGGCTGCGCACCGCCCAACGCAGATATTCCAACGACGAGTGCGCGACACCTGCGATCTGGATGGCGCTGCGATAGACCGCGGCCTCCTCGGGTGACGGCCAGTCGGGACCACCCCACGTGCGGAGCAGGTGCTCGACGTAGGCGCCGTCGTTCTGCACGAGCCGGCGCTCCGGCAGCACCGGGGCCTGCAGGCTGAGCAGATGGCCGCTCGCCACGATCTGACGCGGGTCGCTGCGCAGCGCCGCCCGCAGGCGCAGCGGGTGAGGCGCCGAGACGGCGCACATCCGGCGTACGCAGGAGGGGTTGGCCACCGCGGCGGTCCAGGCGAGCAGGCCGCCGAACCCGTGCCCGACCAGCACCGCATCCGGTGCCCCCAGCGCGCGGATCACGCCGCTCACGTCGGCGGCGAGGGTGAACGGGTCGTAGCCGCGCGGCGGCTTGTCGCTCGCGCCGTAGCCGCGCAGGTCCATGGCCACGGCGCGGTAGCCCGCGTCGGCGACGGCCGGCAGCGCGTGCCGCCAGGTCCACCAGAACTGCGGGAAGCCGTGCAGGAACAGCACCATCGGTCCTTCGCCGGCCTGCGCGACATGGAACCGGGCGCCGTTGGCGGCGACCATGCGGTGCTCCCACTGACCTTCGGCCATGACGGTCGACGCATCAGGGACGGCCATGGTCAGGAGCCTGCCACAAGCCGAGGGGCCTGCGCCGTCGCAGGTGATCACAACGGCGTACGCGCTGTCATCCCTGCGGGCCACCTCGCGAGCACCCAAGAGCATCCCGCGCTCCGATGTGCGCACGTTGCCGCGTCCCTAGCGTTGAAGCAACATCAGAACGAAGGGAAACAGCGATGATCGAAGCACGCAACCTCACCAAGCGGTACGGCGACAAGACGGCCGTCGACGACCTCAGCTTCACCGTGCGGCCGGGCATCGTCACCGGCTTCCTCGGCCCCAACGGTGCGGGCAAGTCCACGACGATGCGCATGATCGTGGGGCTCGACGCACCCTCGTCCGGCTCCGTGACGGTCAACGGTCGTCCCTACGCCGAGCACAAGGCGCCACTGCGCGAGGTGGGCGTCCTGCTGGAGGCGCGAGCCATCCACACCGGCAGGTCCGCGAAGAACCACCTGCTCGCGATGGCAGCGACCACCGGCATCAGCACGCGACGTGTCGAGGAGGTCATCGACCTCGTCGGACTGCGCGACGTCGCCGACAAGCGGGTCGGCGCCTTCTCGCTCGGCATGGGGCAGCGGCTCGGCATCGCCTCGGCCCTGCTCGGGGACCCGGCGACGATCATGCTCGACGAGCCTGTCAACGGCCTGGACCCCGAGGGCATCCTCTGGATCCGCAACCTGCTCAAGTCCCTGGCCGCCGAGGGCCGGACCGTCCTGCTCTCCTCGCACCTCATGGCGGAGATGTCCGTGACCGCGGAGCATCTCATCGTCGTCGGACGCGGCCGGTTGATCCGCGACGTGTCCATGGCCGAGTTCATCGCCAGCGCGTCGAGCAACTCGGTGCGCGTACGCACGGCGGAGGCCGGTGAGCTGCGCTCCCTGCTGCTGCGTCCCGGCGTCACGGTCGCGAGCGCGTCAGCAGATGCGCTCGAGGTGACCGGCTTGTCGAGCACAGAGATCGGTCAGCGCGCCGCGACCGCAGGAATCGCGCTGTCCGAGCTCACTCCGGTGCAGGCGTCCCTGGAAGAAGCCTTCATGGAGCTGACCAGGGACGCGGTCGAGTATCGCGCCGGAAGCACCCCCGACCAGGTCACCCGCACCGCCCCCGCCGCACAGAAGGAGATGGCAGCATGAGCACCGCAACGTTGACCCGACCACAGACGACGCAGCCGAAGAACGAGAACGTCACCTTTGCTCGTGTCGTCAACTCCGAGTGGATCAAGTTCCGGACCCTGCGATCGAGCTGGCTCACCCTGGGCGCAGCAGTCGCCGCGCTGATCGTCATCGGAGCTCTCATCGGCTACAACACCGGCAAGAACTTCGCGACGCTCGCGCCTGAGGACGCGGCACCCTCGGGCTCGCTGCAGGGCTACTACCTCGGCCAGCTGCTCATCGGCGTCCTCGGTGTGCTGTTCGTCTCCGGCGAATACACGACGGGCATGATCCGGTCGACGCTGACGGCGCTGCCTCGTCGCCTGCCTGTCGTGGCGGCGAAGACGCTGGTGTTCGGCTTCGTCTCGGTCGTCGCCATGGTGGCCGCGTCGTTCGCCGCCTTCTTCTCGGCGCAGGGCTTCCTCTCCCACTACGGCCACGGGTCGGCACTGTCCGATCCCACCGTGCTGCGCGTCGTGATCGGCACCGGCGTCTATCTGGCCCTGATCGGGCTGCTCGGCGGCGCCCTCGGCTGGATCCTGCGCTCGACCCCGGGTGGCATCTCGGCCCTCGTCGGCCTCGTGCTCGTCGTGCCGCTCATCTTCCGCGTGCTGCCGGGCAAGAGCCTGCAGAGCATGGCGCAGTATCTGCCCAGCGTGGCCGGCGGTTCGTTCGTCACGAGCGTACGAGCGCCGAACACCCTCGCGCCCTGGACCGGTCTCGGTGTGCTCGCCGGCTGGGTCGTGCTCTCGCTCGTCGTGGCAGCGATCCTGCTCAAGCGGCGTGACGGATGATTCCGGTCCTACGCTGAACGCCGTGACGATCGACGCGGATCCCGTGCGCGCCCCTGTGTCTTCCCGACGCGGGCGGCGCGCATCCGTGGTCGTGGACATCGCCGTGGTCGCACTGACCCTGGTCTTCGGCCTGGGCAACGACCTCGTCAGCCACAACCCGCAGCGTCCTCGCGCTCCCTGGGCCTGGGCGTTCGACCTCGCGCTGGCGCTGCCGCTCCTGCTCCGTCGCCGTCACCCCGCACTCGTCTTCTTCGCGGTGTCGGCCATCGCCCTCGTCGAGTGGCTGACCGACGTCCAGGCCGCGGGCGCCGTCGCGATCCTCGTCGCGCTCTATGCCCTCGGACTCTATGAACGCCGTTGGGCAGTGGTCGCCGTCGCGCTGGTCATCGCGGCGACCGGCGTCGTCATGGTCATGACGCGCTGGGCGCCACCGACACACCGGATCGGCTCCGCGGTGCTCATGACCGGGACAGTGACCGCGGCGCTCGTGCTCGGCGTCTACGTGCGCACCCGTCGCTCCTACGTGCTGTCGGTCCTCGAACGGGCAGCCACGGCCGAACGCGAGCGCGACCAGCAGGCGGTCATCGCGTCGGCCGCCGAACGAGCGCGCATCTCCCGGGAGATGCATGACATCGTGGCCCACAGCCTCTCGGTCATGATCGCGCTGAGCGACGGCGCGGCCATGTCGGTCGAGCGCACTCCCGCAGCGGCCCGCGATGCCATGGAGAAGTCGTCCCTCGCCGGCAGGCAGGCGCTCGAGGAGATGCGGCGGCTGCTCGGTGTGCTGCGCGACCCCGAAGTCCTCGAGCTCGCGCCGCAACCGGGGCTGGTCCAGGTCGACGAGCTCATCGCGAGCGTTCGCGCTGCCGGGCTCGAGGTCGACCTCGTGGTCACCGGGCACCCGGCGACCCTGCTGCCGGGTGCGCAGCTCGCGGCCTACCGGTTGATCCAGGAGAGCCTCACCAACGTGCTCAAACACGCGCCCGGAGCGCAGCGGGCCACGGTGCGGATCAGCTATGGCGAGGGCACGGTCGACATCGACGTCGAGAACGACGACGCCCCGGGCAGCGCACCCGCCTCGGAGTCGACACGAGGCCAGGGCCTGACCGGCATGCGTGAGCGGGCGGCGCTCTTCGGAGGGACGCTCGCGGCGGGGCGACGACCCGATGGCGGCTGGTCGGTGCGCAGCCGCCTGCACGTCGACGACATACGGCACGGCACATGACGATCCGCATCCTGCTCGTGGACGACCAGCCCCTGCTGCGTCAGGGTTTTCGCATGGTGCTGTCCGCCCAGGACGACATGGAGGTCGTCGGCGAGGCGGGCGACGGCGACGAGGCGCTGCGCCTGACGAGGGCGACGTCTCCGCACGTCGTGCTCATGGACGTACGCATGCCCGGCACCGATGGCATCGAGGGCACCCGGCGCATCGTCGCGGCGCATCCCGAGGCGAAGGTGCTCATCCTCACGACCTATGCGATGGACAGCTATGCGTTCTCCGGTCTCAAGGCGGGCGCCAGTGGATTCTTGCTCAAGGACGTGATGCCCGCGGACCTGCTGGCAGCGATCCGAGCGGTCGCCAGCGGTGATGCCGTCATCGCCCCGAGCGTCACGCGACGCCTGCTCGACGCCTTCGCCCATCAGCTGCCCGACGGAGCGAGCGAGACCGCACCCGGGGCTGACGTGCTGGCGGCCCTCACCGACCGCGAGCGCCAGGTGTTCGTCGAGATCGCGGCCGGCCTCAGCAACGGTGAGATCGCGACGAAGCTGGTGCTGTCCGATGCCACGGTGAAGACGCACGTGGGACGCATCCTGGCAAAGCTCGACCTGCGCGACCGGGTGCAGGCGGTGATCCTGGCCTACGACGCGGGGATCGCCAAGCCGTCGGCCTGAGCTCGGTCCGGACTCGAACCGGGCGCCCGGCTGCCCTTGAGCGCCGAGACGCTCTCCTTCGTGGTGCGGATCGTGCGCTCGGGAGCGCCCACCTTGCTGACCTGCTTCTTGCCCACGAGGGCCAGGATGGTGGCGAGCAGCAGATAGCCGGCGGCGACGATGAGGAACGCCCAGCCGGGCGCCATCCCGAGGGCGGTGAGCGCGTACGCCGCCGCGATGCTGAGCAGGATCACGGCCAGCAGGCCGAGGAAGGCGGCGCCGCCGAACATGGCCCCGCCCTTGATCGCGTGCTTGGCCTCACTGCGCAGCTCTGTCTTCGCCAGCTCGATCTCGGAGCGGACCAGCGACGACAGATCCTTCGTCGCCGAGGAGACGAGCGAGCCCAGGCTGCTCTCGGGCGGTGTCTTGACGAACGGGTCGGCCATGGCGTGGGCTCCTCGGCGGGTGGCTGTGTGTGCGGTTCGGGGCTCACTCTGTCGCAGGTCGGGCGTCGCGGGCATCCCGGGTGAACAGGTCGTCCAGCGCGGGGTCGGCGTCGGCCAGCACGATGACCTCGTCACCGGCGTGCAGAGCGGTGCTGCGTCGCACGGGCACGAGTGCCCCGTCGCGGCTGACGACGCTGATCCAGACGTTGTCGGCGCTCACGGGCAGGTTCTCCACGGTGGCTCCGTCGGCGACCGATCCGGGCGCGACCCGATAGTGGCGTACGCCGCGGGGCTCGTCGCGCAGCCGCAGCCCGAGCGCCCACGGCTCCGGCTCGACGGTGCGCATGGCCACGTGCAGCACGGCAGCGACCGGGGGGACCAGGCCACCCTGGACCACGACCGAGAAGACCACGATGACCACGACGATGCCGTAGAGCCGAGGCGCTTCGGGAACCCCCGCGCCGAGCAGGAGCGTCCCCAGCAGGATCGGCACGGCTCCCTTGAGCCCGGCCCAGAGCACGAACGCCTTCTCCTGCCTGCTCATCGCGACGGGGACGAGCAGCAGCCCGACGAGGAACGGGCGTACGACGAGGGCGAGCAGCGCGGCGAGCGCCAGTCCGGGCAGCCAGACGTCGAGGCGGCTCAGGACACCGAGGTCCACCGTGAGGCCGAGAACGACGAAGGCGACGATCTCCCCCAGACTCGCCAGTGCGGCGTGGAAGCGCTCGATCTCGCGCTTGTAGGGCGCGCCCTCGTCGCCGATCAGCAGGCCCGCGACGAAGACGGCGAGGAAGCCTGAGCCGTGGGCCACGGTCGCGAGCCCGAAGACGATGCCCGCGCCCGCGAACACCCGCAGCGGATAGAGCCCTTCGCTCGGCAGGGCGATGCGGCGCATCGACCACAGCAGCGCCTGGCCACCGAGCACCCCGGCCACTGCGCCGACGGCCATCTGCAGCAGGAACGTCACAGCGGTGCTCGCGAGGGCCGAGGTGCTGATCTCGCCGGCCGCGACCAGCGCGACCATGAGCGCGATGCCGACGGGGTCGTTCGCCCCGGACTCGCCCTCGAGCACCGTGCCGCTGCGTCCGAGGATCTCGCGCTTGCCCAGAACGGAGAACACCATGGCCGGGTCGGTGGGCGCGACCGCGGTGCCCACGAGAGCGCTCGCCCACCAGCCGGCGCCGATGACCAGATGGGTCAGCACGGCCACGGCTGCGGCGGTCAGGAAGGTGCCGAGCACCCCGACGCTGAGCACCGGCACGAGTGCGGCCGAGATGCGACCCCGGCCGATGTGCAGGCCACCGTCGAAGAGGATGACGATCAGGGCGACCGAGACCGTACGCTCCACCGTCTGGTGCGGCAGCCGGTGCAGTCCGTCGGACAGGTGCGCGGCCACCGCGGCGCACACCAGGAAGATCGCGGGTGCGGGAACGCGCAGGAGGTCGCTGAGCCGGCTCGACAGCACCGCGAGCATGCCGGTGACGGCGATCCCGAGGACGATGAGGCCGAACGAGATGGCCTCATGCATGCGGGCGGCTCCCGGGTCAGAGCACCCCGGGGTGCCGTTGCAGACAATCGTAGGGCTCGGCCCTGCACCCACCCTCGTGCAGCGCCGGGCACACGCGGCAGGATCGGGCGCATGACGAACGCAACGACCCCGGCAGATGTGACCGCGACGTCGGCGTGGCAGCGCCTCACGGCGCACCACGACCAGGTGCACGAGCTGCACCTGCGCGACCTGTTCGATGCCGATCCGGGGCGCGGCGAGACCTTCACCGCGGCGGCGGGGGAGCTGTTCGTCGACTACAGCAAGCACCGCGTGACGTCGGAGACGATGGCGCTGCTGGTCGAGCTGGCGCGCGAGCGCGGGGTGGCCGAGCAGTTCGGAGCGATGGTCACCGGCGAGAAGATCAACACGACGGAAAATCGCGCCGTCCTCCACACGGCACTGCGCGCACCTCGCGACGCCCGCGTGCTGGTCGACGGCGTCGACGTCGTGCCCGAGGTCCACGAGGTCCTCGACCGGATGGCAGCGTTCAGCGAGTCGGTGCGTTCCGGCGAGTGGCTCGGCGCGACCGGCAAGCGCATCCGTTCGGTCGTCAACATCGGCATCGGTGGTTCCGACCTGGGGCCGGCAATGGCTTACGACGCGCTGCGCGCGTTCTCCCAGCGCGACATCAGCTTCACGTTCGTGTCCAACGTCGACGGTGCCGACATCGCCGAGGCGATCCGCGTGCTCGACGCGGAGGAGACGCTGTTCATCGTGAGCTCCAAGACGTTCACGACGCTCGAGACGCTGAGCAACGCCAAGACGGCTCGCGAGTGGCTGCTCGCAGGTCTGGCTGCCGTCGGTGCTGCGGAGGGCGCGGTCGCGAAGCACTTCGTCGCCGTGTCGACGAACGCGAAGGCCGTGTCGGAGTTCGGCATCGACACCGACAACATGTTCGGGTTCTGGGACTGGGTCGGCGGCCGCTACTCCTTCGACTCGGCGATCGGTCTGTCGTTGATGGTCGCGATCGGTGCTGACGGTTTCCGTGAGCTGCTCGACGGCATGCACACGATCGACGAGCACGTACGCACGACGCCGCTCGACCGCAACGTGCCGGTGATCCTCGGCGTGCTGGGGATCTGGTATCGCGACTTCTTCGACGCGCAGACACATGTCGTGCTTCCCTACAGCCAATATCTCGACAAGCTGCCGTCCTACCTGCAGCAGCTCGACATGGAGAGCAACGGCAAGTCGGTGCACAAGGACGGCTCGCCCGTCACCGTGCAGACCGGCCCGGTCGTGTGGGGCACGCCGGGGACCAACGGCCAGCACGCCTACTACCAGCTTCTGCACCAGGGCACGTCGCTGATTCCCGCCGACTTCATCGGGATCGCCAACCCTGTCGAGGAGGTCGGCGAGCACCAGGACCTGTTGATGGCCAACTTCTTCGCGCAGACAGAGGCGCTCGCGTTCGGCAAGACGCCGACGCAGGTGCGCGCGGAGGGCGTCGACGAAGCGCTCGTGCCGCACAAGACATTCGCGGGAAACAGGCCGACGACGACCATCCTCGCTCGTTCACTGAGTCCCCGCGTGCTCGGCCAGCTGATCGCGACGTACGAGCACAAGGTCTTCGTGCAGGGCGCGATCTGGGGCATCAACAGCTTCGACCAGTGGGGCGTCGAGCTGGGCAAGGTGCTGGCGATGCGCATTGCGCCGGAGCTGACGGCGCAGTCCGACGACGAGCTCGCTCACGACAGCTCGACGAACGCGCTGATCCGTCGCTATCGGTCGTTGCGCGGGCGATAGCCGGTGACGGGCTGTAGCCGCAGGACACCCGGTTCGAGGGGCGGCCCTCATGGACACGGAGAGGCGCCCCCGCTGGGAGCCCGCTGAGTGCCGGGAAACCCGGGCGAGCACGGACGAAACCTCGTTACGCGATCGTTACGACGACAGCCACGGATTCGTCGATGATGAGGCCATAGAGTCCACTCGACCACCGCGAACCGGCCGTATCCGATTGGGCGAAGAGCAGGGCGACGGCGCGGCCAGAGCATGCGCTGAGGAAGTCAGGCCGGCGACCGAGCGCCATGGAGCAAAGCCATGCGCCGACGTGGGTCTGCGACGTATGTCGTCACACTCGTCTTGAATGACAACAATGCAAGGAGACAATCGATGAGAACGCGTATGACAGTCGCCGCGGCGGCGACGCTGGTCGCGACGCTCGCCCTTACCGGCTGCGGAACGACGGCGAAGAGCACGAGCAGCTCGAAGGGCGCCGGCAGCTCCGGCGGAGTGCTCACTGTCGGCCGTGGAAACGGCACGCAGACGAACAACTCGAATCCCTTCGTCAGTACGTCGTCCACGCAGTCACTCGGCTACGGCTTCGTCATCTACGAGCCGCTGGCTCAGGTGAACATCGTCCGCCCTTCGCAGCCGCCCGTTCCGTGGCTTGCCACTTCCTGGAAGTGGAACGCCGACTACACCGAGGTCGCGCTGACGATCCGCAAGGGCGTCAAATGGTCCGACGGAACAGCATTGACCCCCGATGACGTCGCCTACTCCATCCAGCTGCGCAAGGACAAGGACGCGCTGAACGCGGAGGCGCTGCCCTACAAGTCGATCACCACCGGCCCGGACACGGTGACGGTCGGCTTCACGTCGCCGCAGTACGTCAACCAGTTCAAGATCCTCAACCTGTTCGTCGTCCCCAAGCACATCTGGGAGAAGGTGTCCGACCCCGCCTCGGACCTCAACCAGAACCCGGTCGGCAGCGGACCGTACGCGCTCAAGTCCTGGACCGCGCAGGCCGTCACGCTCGATGCGCGCGCGGACTACTGGGGCGGTCAGCCCAAGGTCAAGACGATGCGTTTCATTGCCTACAACGACAACAACTCGTTCACGACGGCGCTGACGACAGGCGCCGTGCAATGGGGTCAAGGCTTCATCCCGAACATCGACAAGGTCTATGCGAGCAAGGACCCTCAGCACAACAAATACTGGTTCCCCGGCGGTCTCGGTATCGACCAGATGACGCTCAACACGCAGACAGCGCCTTTCAACGACGTCGCTGTCCGCAAAGCCGTCAACATGGTGATCGACCGTGCTCAGATCAGCAAGATCGCCGAGTCGGGGATCTTCCCGGAACTCACCAGCATCACCGGCCTGCCCGTACCCGCCGGCAACGACTTCATCGCGGCGGCCTACACCGGACAGTCATACAAGGTCGACGTAGCGGCAGCCAAGAAGGTTCTGACGGACGCGGGCTACACCTACAGCGGTGACAAGCTCATGGGGAAGAACGGCAAGCAGGTGTCGTTCGAGCTGACCGACCCAGCGGGATGGTCGGACTATCTGACCCAGCTGCAGCTCGTGGCGAGTGACGTGAAGAAGCTGGGCATCGCGGCGACCGTGTCGAGCCCGAGCGTCGATGCGTGGACCACTGCCTTGGCGACCGGTAAATACCAAGCAGCGGCCCACTGGACCAACAGTGGCGCGACGCCCTACGACATGTACTCGTCGATGTTCGACGGTGTCTACTTCAAGCCGCTGGGCAAGA
>CAXSDR010000019.1:0-23075 GCA_964236445.1 uncultured Motilibacteraceae bacterium
TGAACCCGTGTAGACGGCTTTGCAGGCCGTTGCCTCGCCTCTCGGCCACTCCACCACAGATCACTTTCGAGCGGACGACGAGGCTCGAACTCGCGACATCCACCTTGGCAAGGTGGTGCTCTACCAACTGAGCTACGTCCGCATGCACGGACAGGGCTCCCTTGCGGAGGTCCCGTTCAGTGCGGGGCAACACTAACATCACGGCCCGCCCGATAACGTGCAGGGGATGCCTTCCGACCCGCCGCCGCTCCCTGCCCTGGCGTGGTTCGACGGCCGCCTCGCCACCGGTCTGGTCGAGACCACCGACGACGCGGGTGCCCTTGCCGGCGGGGGCTGGTGGGCGCTGGTGCAGGACTTCGAGGGCAGGCTGCGCGCGGCGCGCTTCTCGGAGGTACGGCCCGCACCGCTGCCGTGGGCCGCCTGGGACCGGAGCGCCGTGGGTGCCTGGTCCTCGTCGCTGGACCGGGCTGCCTATGTCGCGGGCGTCCGCGACATCCGCGGTCGCATCGCGCGTGGCGACCTCTATCAGGTCAACCTCTGCCGGGTCTTGAGCGCGACCGTGGCGGGCAACCCCGACGTCGTCGGCCTGGCGTATGCGCTGCAAGCGGCACATCGCGCCCCGCACCTCGGCGTGCTGCGGGTCCCCGGACTCGTCGAGGTGGCGAGCGCGAGCCCGGAGCTGTTCCTGCGGCGCTGGCGCGAGGGCACGCACGACCTGGTGGAGAGCGGGCCGGTGAAAGGCACCGGTGTCAGGCGCGAGGACCTCACAGCCAAGGACCGCGCGGAGAACGTGATGATCGTCGACCTCGTGCGCAACGACCTCGGCCGGGTGGCTGTCACGGGCGGGGTGAGTGTGCCGGAGCTCTGCGAGGTGCAGGAGCATCCTGGGCTCGTGCACCTGGTCTCGCGCGTACGCGCCCGGCTGCGTCCCGGCACCAGCTGGGCGGACCTGCTGGGCGCAGCGTCCCCGCCGGGTTCGGTCAGCGGGGCCCCCAAGGCTGCGGCGCTCGGCGCCATCAGCGAGCTCGAGCCCGTGGCCCGCGGGGCCTACTGCGGTGCCGTCGGCTGGATCGACGCCGACGCGGGGGAGGCGGTGCTGGCCGTGGGCATCCGTACGTTCTCGCTGGCGGGCTCGATCCTGCGTTTCGGCACCGGCGCGGGCATTACCTGGGGTTCCGATCCGGTGCAGGAGTGGCGCGAGACGTCGTTGAAGGCCCGGCGGCTGCTGGCGGTCGCATCGAACCGGCCCGAGGGGCTCGAGCAAGTGCCATGACCACGCTCGTGTGGCTCGAGGGGGCGGTGGTCCCGTCGGCGGAGGCACGCGTCCCGGTTCTCGACCACGGGTTCACCGTCGGGGACGCAGTCTTCGAGACGACGGTCGTGGTCGACGGGGTGCCGCTGGCGCTGGGCCGACATCTCGCCCGGCTGGGGCGGTCGGCTGCCGGGCTGGGGCTGGCCGCGCCCGACGAGCAGGGCGTCCGGGCGGCGGTGGCGCAGCTGTGCCGGGCGCACGAGGGTGGCGGGGTGAAGCGGCTGCGTATCACGTGGACGGGCGGTGTCGCAGGCCTGGGCTCAGGACGAGCCGAGGCCGGCGGCACGCTCGTGGTGGTGCTGGGTCCCCAGCCGGTGTGGCCCGCGACGACGAGCGCGGTGACCGTCGCGTGGACCCGCAACGAAAGGGCGGCGACGGCCGGGCTCAAGACGACGTCCTACGCCGAGAACGTCGTAGGACTCGCCGAGGCGTCGCGCCGTGGTGCGTCGGAGGCGCTGATGGCCAACACGCGGGGCGAGCTGTGCGAGGGCACCGGCACCAACGTCTTCGTCGTGGTGGACGGCGAGCTGCTGACCCCCCCGCTGTCGAGCGGCTGCCTGCCCGGCATCACGCGCGAGCTGGTGATCGAGACCACGGCCACGCGCGAGGCGACGCTGCCGTTCGACGTGCTCGACCGTGCGGACGAGATCTTCCTGACGTCCTCGACCCGACACGTGCATCCCGTGCACCGCATGGACGACCGGGTCCTGGGCGCGCCCGGACGTCTTACGCGCGACTGCAGCGCGGCCTATGCGGCTCTGCTGGCAGCGACATCGGACCCGTGAGGGCTCACGTGGCCAGGAGCAGGGCCACCGTGGCTTCCATGTCGAGGTAGGCGCCCTCGTCTCCCGGAGGCACGAGCAGCGCGGTGCGGGCCACAAATGCGCGCAGGGGCTCGGCGGGCGCCTCGAGCAGGGCGCGTCCGTCGGGCGAGGAGAGGGCGAGGAAGACCACGTCGCCCTCGGCGCCGTCGCCGGGCCAGACCCGGACGTCACCGCTGCCGGCGGCCCGGTAGACCCCGGCGGTGAGCAGCTCGCGAGCGAACACCCAGTCGACACCCTCCCCACCGGTGCGGAAGGTTGCATGCACGGCATAGGGGTCGCCGCTGTCATATCGCAGGACCACCGGCACCGGGACCGAGGCATCGCCCGGGACCACCAGGCGTACGTCGATGTCGCAGGTCACGCAGGCGGTGGGACGGCGGTCCATAGAAGCCTCTCTCGTGTACGTACGGGTGCTGCTGTGCACGCGGCCGGACTCTCGTGGGGTGCCCGACCTCGGTGAGGGCGAAACGCCGACTGCCCTGCCCAGGTGGGAAGCGCGACTCTAACGCGAACCGGCCCTTCGGAACGAGAGCTGTCCGGGCCAGAAAACCCAGTGGACCGGGGGCATATCTGCTCTGGCGCGAGGGTCACATCTCTGCATTCCGGTCGCTCAGTGGGCCCGATCGAGGCCGACGTCAGAGGCCGCTGGCACGACGGCGGCCCGGGGTGGCTGTTGGTGTTCCTCGGCCTCGGTGTCCTCGCGACAGGGTCCGCGCGGCCCAGCGGGTGCTCGAGGGGGTGCTCGAGAGCGCTCGGCGGGGCCGAGCGCCGGAGCGTCTGGCGGCCGGCCGGCTCTGCGTGAAATCGCCTGGTCATCGGCTTGCGCGCCTCGTGCGGCGCGGGTAGTTCGGGCGCTGTCCTCGTGGTGCCGCTGCGGGTCGCCGGGTTCGCGGACCGGGTGCCGGGATGGGTTCCGCCCGTCGGGCGAAGGGGGTGGGCTAGGGTTTGCCTGCGCACCCGGGCGATTAGCTCAGCGGGAGAGCACTGCCTTCACACGGCAGGGGTCACTGGTTCGAACCCAGTATCGCCCACCCGGTTCGACGTCCAAGGCTTTCGCTGGCCGATCCTCGGGGTCCGGCCCGCAGGCTCGACAATTGGGTCCTCGGGTTCACCCGATGGGACTATTCAGCCCGCGCCCGACCCCGCCGAGCTGGCGCTGGCCTCGCTGGCCTCTCGCTCGTCGAGCTCCTCCCTCTCATCCCTGTCCTCCCTGTCCTCCCTGTCCATGGTGGCCGTGGCCGCGATCGACGCGGCCGCTTCCTCGCCCGCGGCTGACTCGTGGACCGCGGGCATGGTGTCGCGCCCGGTGAGCACCTTCACTGCCGCGTTGACGCTCGCGATGAGGGGCACGCTGAAGATCGCGCCGGGCAGCCCCGCGATGACGGCGCCGGCGGCGAGGGTGAGCGCCATCGCCATCGGGTGCAGGCGTACGTAGCGCCCGACGACGAACGGCTGCAGGACGTGGCTCTCGATCTGGTTGTCGACGAGCAGCACCACCAGCACCACGATCGCGGCGGTGGGTCCTGTGGTGACGAGCGCGATCAGCACGGCCACGCCGCCGAAGATCACGGCACCGATCAGGGGGATGAAGCTGCCGATGAAGATCAGCACGGCGATGGGAGCCACGAGCGGCACGTGCAGGATCGCCAGCGTGATGCCGATGACGACCGCGTGGAAGGTCGCCACCGTGAACGTGCCCGTGACATATCCGGACAGCGTGGTCCACATGTGCGCGCCCACGTCGTCGACCTTGTGACGGTTGCGCTCCGGGAACAGCCCCGCGAGCCAGGTCCAGATCCGGTCACCGTCGTAGAGCATGAAGATCGTGAGAAAGAACGTCAGCACCACGTCGGTGACGACGTCGAGGGCGCGCCGGGTCGCCGACACGACTCCGCTGGCGACCGCCCCCTGTCGGTGGTCGAGCAGGCCGAGCACCTGGTCGCCCGCGTTGTTGACCTGGTTCGGGTTGAGCTTGAGCGGCCCGGTGATGAGGTAGTGCTGGGTGTTGCCGACCAGCACTCCGAGCTGGTCGACGAGGTCGGCGTACTCCGCGCTGGCGCGGTTGACGACGTAGGCGCCGATGCCGCCCAGCGTCGCCAGCGCGATGAGCACCGTGATCAGGGCGGCCAGTCCGCGCGGCACGCCGGCCCGCCTGAGCCGGCCGTTCACCGGGTGCAGCAGCGCGGAGAGCAGCAGTGCCGTGCACAGCGGGATGACGACGAGCTCCAGCTTGCGGGCGAGCATGCCCAACGCGGTGATGGCCGCGGCGATGACGAGGATGCGCCAGCACCAGCCGGCGGCCGCTACCAGCGCAGGGGGCACGCCGTCGCGGTGAAGCGACTCGTCGCGCTGCTCGGCCTGCGACTGGACCCACACCATTGCTGCTCCTCGTCGTGCTGTCGATCGGGTTGAGGTGCGATCGTGCCGGTCGTCGGCTCGCCATGGTGCCCCCTACCCGATGGCCATGCTGGGTAGGCTCGCGAGGCGGTGCTCGGGTGCCGCGCCCACTTCTCGTCCTGTCCTGCCGGAGGTTCCCGTCGTGCCTGGTCTGCGTGTCACCGTCGTCTCTGCTGGCCAGCGGCAGGAGCGCGACGCGACCGAGGCGAGCACGGCCGGCTCGGTGCTCGGTGACGATCGCGCGATCGTGGTCGCCCGCGTCAACGGGACGCTGCGCGACCTCACCCATGTGCTGGGCGACGGTGACGTCGTGGAGGGCGTACGCGCGGACGAGCCCGACGGCCGCATGGTGATCCGCCACTCCGCCGCCCACGTGCTGGCGCAGGCGGTGCAGGACCTGCACCCCGACGCCCGGCTCGGCATCGGGCCGCCGGTGCGCGACGGCTTCTACTACGACTTCGACGTCGCGATCCCGTTCACGCCGGACGACCTGGCATCGATCGAGAAGCGGATGCTCGAGATCGTGAAGGCCGGGCAGTCGTTCGCCCGCCGTGTCGTCACCGACGACGAGGCGCGCGAGGAGCTGGCGACCGAGCCCTACAAGCTCGAGCTGATCGGCCTCAAGGGCGGCTCCGCGGGCACGGAGGACGCGTCGGTCGAGGTGGGTGCGGGCGAGCTGACGATCTACGACAACGTGACGCGCGACGGGGATGTCGCGTGGAAGGACCTCTGCCGCGGCCCGCACGTGCCGACGACGCGCGCGATTCCCGCGCTCAAGCTGATGCGCACCGCCGCGGCCTACTGGCGTGGCAGCGAGAAGAACCCCCAGCTGCAGCGGATCTATGGCACCGCATGGGAGTCACGCGACGCGCTCAAGGCGCACCTCACGTTCCTCGCCGAGGCGGAGAAGCGCGACCACCGCAAGCTCGGCAGCGAGCTCGATCTCTTCAGCTTCCCCGACGAGATCGGTTCGGGCCTCGCGGTCTTCCACCCCCGTGGCGGGGTCATCCGCAAGGTCATGGAGGACTACAGCCGCCGCAGGCACGAGGAGGCGGGCTACCAGTTCGTCTACAGCCCGCACCTGACCAAGGCATCGCTGTTCGAGACCTCCGGGCACCTCGACTGGTATGCCGAGGGCATGTATCCGCCCATGGAGCTCGACCAGGGGCAGCGCTACTACCTCAAGCCGATGAACTGCCCGATGCACAACCTGATCTACCGCAGCCGCGGGCGCTCCTACCGTGACCTGCCGTTGCCGCTGTTCGAGTTCGGCACGGTCTATCGCTATGAGAAGTCCGGCGTCGTGCAGGGGCTCACGCGGGCACGCGGCTTCACCCAGGACGACGCCCACATCTACTGCACGGTCGAGCAGGCGCCCGCCCAGCTCGACACGTTGCTCACCTTCGTGCTCGACCTGCTCCGCGACTACGGGCTCACCGACTTCTATCTCGAGCTGTCGACCCGCGACCCGGAGAAGTCGATCGGCAGCGACGAGGTGTGGCGGGAGGCGACCGAGACGCTGCGTGAGGCCGCCCAGAAGCAAGGGCTCGAGCTCGTGCTCGACGAGGGCGGCGCGGCGTTCTACGGCCCGAAGATCTCGGTGCAGGTGAAGGACGCCATCGGGCGCACGTGGCAGATGTCCACCATCCAGATGGACTTCAACCTGCCCGAGCGCTTCGACCTCGAATATCAGGCCGCCGACGGCACCCGCCAGCGGCCGGTGATGATCCATCGGGCGCTGTTCGGCTCGATCGAGCGATTCTTCGCCGTGCTGCTCGAGCACTATGCCGGTGCATTTCCCCCCTGGCTGGCCCCGGTGCAGGTCGTCGGCATCCCGATCGGTGAGGCGCACGTGCTGCACCTGCGCGAGGTCGAGGCCACGTTGCGCAGGGCGGGCATCAGGGTCGAGGTCGACGACTCCGACGAGCGGATGCAGAAGAAGATCCGCACCGCCCAGAAGCAGAAGGTCCCGTTCATGCTGATCGCGGGCGACGACGACGTCGCGAAGGGCGCAGTCAGCTTCCGCTATCGCAACGGCGAGCAGCGCAACGGGGTGCCGGTCGCAGACGCCGTCGCGGAGATCGTCGACGCGGTCGACCGTCGCGTGCAGGTGTGAGCCGGTGACCGGGACGGGTGGGGCCGACAGCCGGGCTGACACCGCCGTTGACACCGCCGTTGACATCGAGGCGCAGGACGGGGTGGGCGTCCCGGACGAGCTGCAGCGGCTGTGGACGCCGCACCGCATGGCCTACATCAAGGGCGAGAGCGCGCACGGCGACGACGAGAGCGGCTGCCCGCTCTGCCGCATCCCGACGCTCGACGACGTGGCGGGCCTGATCGTGGCACGAGGGTCCAGCGTCTATGCCGTGCTGAACCTCTATCCCTACAACGCGGGGCACCTCATGGTCGTGCCCTATCGCCATGTCGCCGACTACCCCGCGCTCACAGCGGGCGAGACAGCCGAGCTGTCGGCGATGACCCAGCAGGCGATGCGGGCCGTACGCGCCGTCAGCGCAGCGCAGGGATTCAACATCGGGATGAACCAGGGGAGCGTCGCCGGCGCCGGCATCGCCGAGCACCTGCACCAGCACGTGGTGCCGCGCTGGGGCGGCGACACGAACTTCATGCCCCTGATCGCCCGCACCCGGGTGCTGCCGCAACTGCTGCGCGAGACCCGCCAGCTGCTTGCCGACGGCTGGGCCGGCGGGTCCTGATGCGCCCGGTGCTGCTCTTCGATGCCGACTGCGGCTTCTGCACGAGAAGCGCCCGGTTCGCGCAGCGGTGGCTCCGGCCGGACGCCGACGTGACGGCGTGGCAGGACGCCGACCTCGTGGCCCTCGGGCTGACGCCCCGGCAGTGCGACGAGGCGTTGCAGTGGGTGGACGCGCAGGGACGCGCCTGCTCCGCGCAGCGCGCGGTCGCCCGGCTGCTGCGGGCGTCGCTGTGGCCGTGGCGGCCGCTCGGGCACCTGCTGGGGCTGCCCGGGGTCGATCAGGCGGCCGGCTGGGCCTACCGGCTGGTCGCGGCCAACCGCCAGCGGCTGCCCGGCGGGACGCCTGCCTGCGCCCTGCCACCCGCTTCGACCCCGCCGGCATAGCGCGCCGCCAGTCGCTCGAGGGGCAGGAAGGCCGTCAGTGTCACGAGGTGCGGCCAGAACGCGATCGTGATCGCGGCCCAGGTCGCGGCATGGAACGCGTAGGCGAACCAGACGGCACGGTGCTGCCAGCGGACCGTCAGAAAGAGCACGACCGGCGAGGCCAGCTCGAATCCCAGGATGCCCCACTGCGCGGCGTGCAGCGTCCACGGCACCTGCAGCATCCAGTCCGACAGCGGGGTGCCGCGGCGGATCACGGCCCGCGCCAGGGTCGCCGAGTTGACCCAGCCCCAGCCGCCGAAACGCACCTTCGCCCACGCGGCGTAGAAGTAGGTCGCGGTCGCCGCGAGCTGCACGCACCGCAGCGCCCAACCCGCCGCCTCTGTCGCGGGCAGCGCTGCCGAGCCGCGCAGGCGTACGCGTCCCACCGTCGGGAGGACCGCCAGCGCGAGCCAGAACCCGAACCGGTCGTGGTCGACCTTGCCGTAGGAGAACGCGATCACCTGGTATTCGGTCCAGAACGCGAAGACCGCCCAGCCCAGCATGCGAGGCGCCCGGCCGGTGCAGGCGAGCAGCGCGGCCACCACGCAGCCGAGACGGCACGTCTCGACCACGAGCGGGGTCGGCACGGGAAGGTGCAGCACCCGCCCGATCAGCAGGGGCTGGTAGAAGTCGGGCGCGGCCCAGCCGTGCGCGAAGCCCGACGTGTGCAGGACCAGCACGTCGAGGACCACGAAGGCATAGACGAGGACCCGCAGCACGGCCACGCGTCCCGGGGGCATGGGCGTCAACACCCAGCGGACGAGCCGCCGGCCCGGCGCGGTCACGGTGCCGACCACGTCAGGAGCACGAGGTCGGAGGTGCCGCCCGTCGGCCGCCGGTCGACGATCTGGGCGCTGCGGCGTACGAGCCGGAGCCAGCTCCACGCCGGGTCACCGGGGCGCAGCCGGGCGTGGGCCGCCGCCAGCTCGCCGAGCAGCCTCGGGTCGGCCTGGATCCGGCCGATCTGTCCCTCGACCTCGGCGCGGTTCATGCCGACCTCGCCGGGTGTCAGCGGCGCGTCGCGCCACGCCTCCGTGCCATGCCGGACCTGGATCGCGACCACGCTGACGGCTCCGGTGGGCCCGCTGCTGGTGGCATACATCCGCAGCGGACCGAACGGCCAGAGGTCGTCCTGGCCCGCGACCGTCCCGTAGGTGAGCAGCGCCGCGACGCCCGCGAGCAGGCCGAGTCGCCAGGCGCGCGAGCGTGGCGGGAGGGCGACGTCGAGGGGCGTGGCGGTCACGCCCTGGAGGCTAGCCCGACACGGAGGGGGATCTGCGGGGCTCGCCGACGTAGCCTCCGGACGTGAGCCGACGAGCGGGGACACCGCGCACCGCGGGCCGGCGCGACGTTCGTCGAGCCGTGCTCCCGATCGCGGTCGCGCTCCTGCTCTGCTCCGGTTCGCAGGCCGCGGCCGGTGCCCGCGCGGTGCCGCTCACCTCGCTGGGGCTCACCGGTGCGCCGGGGGCGGTGGAGGTCGTCCGCCCGTCGGACGCCGGGGCCGACACGGCGGCGTACGTCGACGGCAGCAGTGTCCTCGCCCACGACGGTCCCCTCACGGCGGCGGAGGCCGACCGGGTGGCCGCGTCCCGCGCCTGGCTCGCGGCGGGCACCGTGCCGGGCGCAACCGCGGCGCAGCGTCGGCTCGCGACTCGGGCACTGCTCGACCTGCGGCTGCTCACCTCGCCGCAGGGGGCGTCGAGGGCTGCCGGGCGCGGCGCGTGGGCCTACGTGTGGCCGCGCGACGCCGCCTTCGTGGCGGTGGCGTTCGCGGTGACCGGCCATCAGGCGCAGGCGCGGACCGTGCTGCGCTGGGTCGCCGCCCAGCAGCGCCCCGACGGCACCTGGCCGGCGCGGTCGCACCCCGACGGCAGCGGGCCCGTGGCCGACGGCCGGCCCGACCAGCTCGACGCGTGCGGCTGGTTCCCCTGGGCGGTGTGGGCCGTCGCGCAGCTGCTGCGGCTCGCGGATCGACCCAGCGACGCCACGTCGCTGGAGGAGTCGCTGGCGGGCAACGTACGCGCTGCCGCTGCGGCGGCGACGGCGAGGCTCGGCCGCGACGGCACGCCCGCGCCGTCGTCGGACTGGTGGGAGCTCGGGACCCGCGGCTCGACGCTCGGCACGGCGGCGGCGCTGCTCGTCGGTCTGCGCGCCGCGGCCGAGGTGGCGCGCGACGCCGCAGACCCGGCGGCGCGGGTGGCGGCGCGGGCCGGGGTGGTGCGACTCGCGCGAGCCGTGCAGCGCCGGTGGGTCGAGCACGGGGCGACGCGCTCACCGAACGGCCGCGGCGGTGCCGACGCCGCGGTGGTCTGGCTCGCCCCACCGTTCGCGCCCGCATCGCCGCTGGTCGACCTGCGGGTGTCGGCCGTCCAGCGGCTGCTCAGCGTTTCCAACGGTGGCCTGCGCTCGGGCACGGCGTTCTATGACGGCGTCACCGCGTGGACCCCCGCGACGGCCTCGTTCGCGCTGGCAGCCGCGACCCGAGGAGACACCATCGGCGCGAACGGCCTGCTCGACTGGCTCGCCCACCACGTCACGTCGCTCGGCGCGCTTCCCGAGAAGGTCGACGCGCGGGGCCGGCCCGCCTCGGTCGCGCCGCTCGGTTGGACCGACGCGCTCGTGCTCCTCACCCTGGCGGCGCCCGCCCGCCCGCTTCCGGTCCCTGCGCCCTGAGCTGGCTGTCGGCGCCGGACCGCCGGTCGACCTCAGGCCATCGGAAGCTGGGTGCGTGACGCGTCGGGGCGGATGGGGGAGACCAGCCGCGCCGCGAGATAGCTCGGCATCGGCTCGTGACCGGCCGCCTCGCGAGACCAGGTGGCGGTGCCGTGGCCCACACCGCGCAGCTCCAGGCCGTAGCGCGCCAGCGAGTCGCGCGGCAGGACGGCGGCGACGCGGGTGCGTGCTCCGCCGGCGGGTACGGTGCCCACGATGCGGCCGCGCCGTCGCTTGATGTCCTCGGTGACCGCGGCGGCGTACTCGTCGCCCACGACGACCTCCACCCGGTCGACAGGTTCGAGCAGCACCAGGCCGCCCGCGTCGAGCAGGCGTTCGACGAGCTGTCCGGCTGCCTCGGACGCGAGCTCGCCCGTCAGCTCGAGCCGTGCGTCGATGAGGGGGTGGGTCAGACCGGCCACGGCGGCCCGCAGCCCGGGGGAGTCGACCTCCAGGCCCGACCCGCGGGGCAGTGGCGTGACGGTCAGCACGACTCCGGTGGCGTCGGAGACCGAGGCGTCCGCCCGGACCGTGCGTCGCAGCGACGTGGGCGCTGGGTGCCACTCGGCGGCGACGCCGCGCCCGGCGAGCACCGCGAGCAGCGCGTCTGCGTGCACCGGCCCCGCGCACCTCAGCACGACACCGTCCGCCGTCTCCGCCGGCTCCGCCCTCGCGTCCGCGAGGCGGGCCACCGGATCGTCGGCCACCACCGCGCGCAGCTGCTCGGCGAGGTGAGCCGGCCCGGTGACCGTCACGGCGACATCGGCCTCGGGCAGGCCCCACGGTGCCAGGCGCAGGAAGACCCCGTCGCTGATCGTCGCCCCCGTCGAGGCAGGCGGGGAGAGTCGCACGGTGGCGAGCCCTTCCCCGTCGGCGAGCGGGGTCAGGACCGTCGAGATCCGGCTGTCATCGGGACGCACCACCTGCACCGTGCCCACGCGCGACAACGAGCCGGCCCAGACCCGCACGACGTGCTCCCCCCACGCGTCGCCGGACATCACGCGGCTCGACACGACCTCGGCGACCAGCGGGTCGTCGGGACCACCGTGCCAGGGACCGAGGGGCTCGCCCCCGAGCGTCTGCGCCACCGGTGAATCGCGGTGCGGGGCCAACGGCAGGCTCGCGGTGAGCAGGTCGAGCAGCTGGCGGACGCCGGTGCCGCTGGTGCTCGCCAGCGGGAAGGCCAGGTTGACGGCATCGAGCGCCACCGCCACATGCAGGGCGTCGACGAGTCGATCGGGATCAGCGACGGAACCACCGAGCACCTGGTCCAGAAGCACCTCGTCGTCGGTGACGGCCACCAGCGCGTGGACCAGGTCCTCCCGCGCGTTCGCGACGGCCGCGACATGTTCCGGGTCGGCGGGGCGCTCGACGGCCTCGGCGCCCGAGAGGTCGATCACGCGCAGCGTCACGACGTCGAGGAGCCCGGCGACCTCGTCGTCGTCACCGGCAAGCGGGACGAGCGCGGCCAGGATCGGCGCCTCCGTGCTCTCCTCACCCGCCTCGCCGAGGACGCGCTGGCACACCGCGAGCGTCTGGTCGAAGTCGGCACGGTCGTCGTCCACATCGGTGATCGCGAGGACCCGCTCCCGGCCATCGGCGGCGCACTCGCGCCACAGCACCGCCGTGGCGTCGTCGAGCCCGTCGACCGCGGACACCACGAAGACGACACCGTCGCCGGCCCTGAGCCCAGCGCGTACGCCGCCGACGAGCTCGCGCTCGCCCGGCGTGTCGATCACGTCGAGACCGATCCCGCTGTGCGTCAGCCGCGTGATGCTGATGCCGGTCGTGGCCGAGTCGGGTTGCGGCAGCGCACCGGTGGCGCGTGCCATCGCAGCGATCAGGGCCGTCTTGCCGCTGCCGGGCGCGCCGACGACGACGACCGAGCACCTGGTGGGGTGCCCGGTCGTGGTCGAACTGGCCGCGGAGCCGGTGCTGTCCATGGACAGCGAGCGTGCCGGGTCGCGAGTCCCGGGGGCGAGCCGGGGTCGGCGCGAGCGGTCAGGCGGGCTGCTCGGTGCGCACCCGCGACAGCGGGTCTGCGACGTCCTCGAGGGACTTGCCCTCGGCGTCGACGCCCAGGAACACCTCCACCAGGCCACCGATCACCATGACCGCGGCACCGATGAGATAGCCGAGCGTCAGCTTGCCGTGGTTGGCGCCGCTGCCGATGAGATGGCCGTAGAACCACGGCCCGAACGAGCCGAAGCACTGGGCGATCGCGAAGAACAGGGCGATCGCCTGGGCGCGGATCTCCATCGGGAAGATCTCGCTCACGGTGAGGTAGGCCGCGCTGGCGCCCGAAGAGGCGAAGAAGAAGATGACGCACCAGCACACTGTCTGGGTGTAGGCGTTGAGCAGGCCGGCCTGGAACATGCCCGCGGAGATCGCCAGCAGGACGCCCGACAGGATGTAGGTGCCGGAGATCATCTTGCGGCGACCGATGGAGTCGAACAACCGTCCGATGGTGAGCGGTCCGGCCAGGTTGCCCACCGCGAAGGCGATGAGGAAGGCCGGAGCGGACGACGACGAGATGCCGTAGACCTTGGTCAGCACCAACGTGTAGGTGAAGAAGATCGCGTTGTAGAGGAACGACTGCGTGATCATCAACGATGCGCTGAGGATCGAGCGCGACGTGTAGTCGCTCAACAGCACCTTCGCGAGGTGCAGGAAGCGCACGGGAGGCTGTGGGCGGAGCTCGATCATGCGGCTCTCGTCGACCGGTGCGAGGGTCTGGCCCGACGACTCGACCTCGTTCTCGATGAGCGCGATGTTGGCCTCGGCCTCCTCCTCACGCCCGTGCATCACCAGCCAGCGCGGGCTCTCGGGCAGGTGGCGGCGAAGGTTCCACACGGCGATGCCGATGACCGGCCCGATGAGGAAGCCGAGTCGCCAGGCGACGCCGTGGTCGACGTTGTTGAGCAGCACCAGCTCGCCGACCGTGCCGAGGATCGCCCCGGCCCAGTAGGTGCCGTTGACGGCGATGTCGACGCGGCCGCGGTAGCGCGCCGGCATCATCTCGTCGATGGCCGAGTTGATGGCCGCGTACTCACCGCCGATTCCCATGCCGGCCACGAACCTCGTCGCGAACAGGAATCCGATCGCGAGGTTGCTGTTGCTCCATGTCAACGCGGTCGCGGCGTTTCCGGCCAGGTAGACCCCGAGGGTGACGATGAAGAGGTTCTTGCGGCCGAGGGCGTCGGAGAGCTTGCCGAAGAGCAGGGCTCCGAACACCTCGCCAAGCAGATAGACCGTCGCGATGAAGCCGACGGTCCCGCTCGACAGGCTCAGCGTGTCCTTGTCGCTCAGCACGGCACCGACCGCGCCGGCGATCGTGATCTCCAGCCCGTCGAGCACCCACGCGACGCCCAGTGCCGCGACCATGCGCGTGTGGAACGGGGCCCACGTGAGGCGGTCGATGCGCGCGGGGATGAGGCTGCGCAGCGGCTCGTCGGTCCTCCTCGCCTCGTCCCCCGGTTCCTCGGGAGTGCCGTCGCGCGAGACCGAGAGCTCGGAGATGGAGAGGGAATCGCGCTGGGATGTGCTCCTGGCCATGAGGAACTCCCTGGACGATGACCGACGGCCGATGTTGGGGAGCCATATCCCCGGCGTTAACTCAACGGAAACGTGCCGTTGCAGCGTGTTCGGCGCGTTCTGGCGTTCCCGGCCCGCGGCTGTCGCGGCCGCGACGTCACTACCATGGCCGCGGCAGTCATGAGGCGGCTCCAGTCGACGCAGGGACGGGCATGCTCAATCGCTACGCGCGGGCTTTCTTCGCGCGCGTCATGACGCCGGTGGCCCGGCTGCTGCTGCGCGCCGGGATCTCCCCCGACGTGGTGACGTTGCTGGGCACGCTCGGGGTGTGCGCCGGTGCGCTCGGCTTCTTCCCCCGCGGCGAGCTGTTCTGGGGAACCATGGTCTGCACGGTCTTCGTGTTCAGCGACGTCATCGACGGCACCATGGCGCGGCTGTCCGGGCGCGCCTCGTCCTGGGGCGCCTTCCTCGACTCGAGCCTCGACCGGGTGGGCGACGGGGCGGTGCTGGGTGGACTGCTGCTCTATGGCTACACCCGTCACGACGACGTCATCACGGGTCTCTCGCTCTGGTGCCTCGTCGTCGGCGCCGTCGTGTCCTATGTGAAGGCTCGCGCCGAGGGCCTGGGCATGCGGGCCGACGTCGGGATCGCCGAACGCTCCGAACGCCTCGTGCTCACGTTGGTGGCCGCCGGTCTCGCCGGGCTCGGCATGCCCTACGTCCTCGCGGCGGGTCTGTGGCTCGTCGCGCTCGGGTCAGCGGTCACCGTCGTGCAGCGGGTCCTGCTGGTGCGCCGCCAAGCATTCACCGGCCCCGATGCGTGATCGCCTCGTCGTCCTCGCCTTCACCGCCGGCTGGGCCGGCGTCCGGCTGCTCCCCGAGCGTGCGGCGTACGCGCTGTTCGCCGGAGTCGGTGAGGTCGCCTTCCGGGCACGTCTCCCGGGCGTACGCCGCCTGCGGGCCAACCTGGCCAGGGCCGTCCCCGACGCGACCGAACGCCAGCTCGACCGGCTGACGCGACGGGCGATGCACTCCTACCTGCGCTACTGGTGCGACACGTTCCGCATGCCGGCGTGGGACCGTGCCCGGCTGCTCGAGGGCATCGAGGTCGAGCACGAGCACCGCCTGCGCGACGCCTACGCCACCGGTCGCGGCGTCGTCGCGGCGTTGTCGCACAGCGGCAACTGGGACCACGCCGGCGCCTGGGCTAGTGCCACGGGGATGCCCGTCACCACGGTCGCCGAGCGGTTGCGTCCCGAGGCGCTGTTCGACCGGTTCGTGCGCTACCGCGAGGGGCTCGGCATGACGGTGCTGCCCCTGACCGGTGGCGAGGGCAACGTGTCGTTGATGTTGCGCACCAGCCTGCGCGCAGGCACCCTCGTGTGCCTGGTCGCCGATCGTGACCTGCGCGGCAACGGTATGGAGGTCGAGCTGCTGGGCGAGCGTGCGCGCGTCCCCGCCGGCCCCGCCGTCCTCGCCATGGCGTCGGGTGCGGCGCTGATCCCGCTGACCATGCGCTACGCCGGCCGACGGATGGTGTTGACGATCCACGAGCCCGTCGACATCCCCACCGTCGGCACCAGCCGGGAGCGCGCGGGGGTGGCCTGCCAAGCGGTTGCGGACGCGTTCTCCTCCGCCGTGCGCACCCATCCCGAGCACTGGCACATGATGCAGCCGGTGTTCGTGAGCGACCTCCCGCCGCTCGCCGACGCCAGCACGGTGCCCGACGCCAGCCGGGCGCCCCGGTGAGGATCGGCCTCGTCTGTCCCTACTCGTGGGACGTCCCCGGCGGCGTGCAGTTCCACGTGCGCGACCTCGCCGAGCACCTCATCGCCACCGGGCACGACGTCTCGGTGCTCGCTCCCGCCGACGACGACCAGCCGCTCGCGGACTACGTCGTCCCGGCGGGGCGCGCGATCCCCGTGCCCTACAACGGGTCGGTCGCCCGCGTGCTGTTCGGGCCGGTGTCGGCGGCGCGGGTGCGGCGCTGGGTCGGTGACGGCGACTTCGAGGTGCTGCACGTGCACGAGCCCGCCGCACCGAGCCTGTCGCTGCTGGCCTGCTGGGCAGCCGCCGGTCCCATCGTCGGGACGTTCCACACGTCGTCGCTGCGGTCGCGGGCGATGGCCGCGATGTATCCGCTGCTCTACCCCGCGCTCGAGAAGATCGGTGGCCGCATCGCCGTCAGCGAGGACGCCCGCCGCACGCTGGTCGAGCACCTCGGCGGCGACCCGGTGCTCATCCCCAACGGCGTGTTCGTCGACCGGTTCGCCGCTGCGCGACCGCGCGACGAGTGGTGCTCCGAGGGCGGCACCCTGGTCTTCCTCGGCCGCGTCGACGAGCCACGCAAGGGCCTCGCCACGCTGTTCGCCGCCCTTCCGGAGGTGCTGCGGCGGCGGCCGCGCGCACGCCTGCTCGTCGCCGGGCCGTCGAACAACGGCGACAGCGAGGACCTGCTCGCCGCGATGGCACCCGAGGTCCGCAAGGCCGTCACGATGCTGGGTCAGGTCGACGACGCCGACAAGGCGTCGCTGCTGCGCTCGGCCGACGTCTATGTCGCGCCCAACACCGGCGGCGAGAGCTTCGGCATCGTGCTGGCCGAAGCCATGGCGGCAGGCGCCGTCGTCGTCGCGAGCGACCTCGACGCGTTCCGCCGGGTGCTCGACGGCGGCCGCTGCGGAGTCCTCGTGCCGGTCGGCGACGCTGCGGCGCTCGCCGGCACGCTGGTGCAGGTGCTGGCGGACCAGCCGCTGCGCGACCGGCTGCGGGCCTCGGCACGCGAGGTCGTGGCGCGCTACGACTGGGGCACGGTGGCGTCACAGGTGCTCGCGGTCTACGAGACGGTGGCCGCCGGTGCCGGTCACGTCGGCGCCGAGCCGCCGGGACGGCTGCAGCGTCTCGGCGGCTGGACCCGCGGCAGCCGATGAGCCTGCCTGCTCCGGGCATCGATGTGCTCGCCGAGTTCCTGGGCGTCCTGGCACTTGCCTTCGTCCTGGCGTGGCAGGTGCTCTGGACGGCTACGCGCCTCGACCGGTTGCACGGGCGGGTCGACGGGGCGCGTGCAGCCCTCGACGCCCAGCTGGTGCGCCGAGCCACCATCACCGTCGAGCTCGCCACCTCGGGCATGCTCGACCCGGCGTCGAGCCTGCTGCTCGCCGACGCCGCGCACCGCGCAGCGGCGGTCGACGGCGAGGATCGCGAGATGGCCGAGTCGGACCTGTCGCGGGCGCTGCGGGCGGCACTCGACGCAGCGGCGGTCGTGGACCTGCGTGCCCAGCCGGCCGGCGCGGCCGTCCTCGACGACCTCGCTGCCGCGTGGATGCGCGCGGGGCTCGCCCGGCGTTTCTTCAACGACGCGGTGCGCGGTGCCACGGTGCTGCGCCGGGCCCGTGTCGTACGCCTGTTGAGACTCGCCGGCCACGCACCGCTGCTTCCCACGTTCGAGATCGACGACGAGCCGCCCGAGGCGTTGCAGTCGTGAGGCGCTCAAGCGGCGCGCCGCGGTGCCGACGAACGCCTGGATGACCACACTTCGCTTCATGCCCGTCCCCGTCGCCGCAGCCCGTTGCGTCGCGCTTCTCGTGGCGGCGGCCTGCGTCGCGACGGCCGGCTGCTCGTCGCACGCCCGGGCCGACCGGCCCCCCGCGGTGGACACGTCGGCGAGCCCGTCGCCGTCCATCGTGCTCGCGGGAGACGCGAGCGGGGTGTCGGTGCTGTCGGGGCGCGCGCGCAGCGACGGGCAGGTGCTCGTCGTCAAGGTCGACAACACCCGCCGGGCTCACCCGCAGGCCGGCATCCGCGACGCCGACGTGGTCTATGTCGAGCCCGTCGAGGGCGGCCTCACCCGCCTTGCGGCCGTCTTCTCGACCACGCTTCCCCGGCATATAGGGCCGGTGCGCAGCGCGCGCGAGAGCGACCTCGAGCTGCTCGGGCAGTACGGCCACGTGGCGTTCGGCTTCTCCGGCGTGCAGGACAAGCTGCTGCCCAGAATCGCCGGGGCCGACCTCGTCCCGCTCTCCTTCGATGCCGGGGCGCGGGGCTACACCCGCAGCCGCACCCGCCCGAGCCCCTACAACGTCTTCGCCGACCCCGCAGCCCTGCTCGCCCAGGCCCCCGATGCGGTCGCGGCCCGAGACGTGGGCTTCGCCTTCGGTCCGGTGCCGGCCGCCGGCACGCCGACCTCGGCCGTACGCGCGTCCTGGGTCGCCGCCAGGTCCACCTTCACGTGGTCGCCCGCTGCCAGACGCTGGCTGTGGGCTGCCGACGGCCTGCCGGCCCTCGCCGACGAGGGCGGGCGGCTCGGCGCCACGACCGTCCTCGTGCAGTACGTCGACGTCGTCGCCTCGCACCTGCACGACGTCAACGGCGTGAGCACCCCGCTGGCCGTCACAACGGGGGAGGGCACCGGGGTGATGCTGCGCGACGGCAGGTCGTGGCCGGTCGCCTGGTCGCGCAGCACCGCCGGGGGGCCGACGCTCTGGACCGTCGACGGAGCTACGGCGGCCATGGCCGCCGGTCAGGTGTGGGTGCTGCTCGTCGACCGAACCCGGCCCGTACGCCTCGTGCCGCCGGTGAACGCGGCGGGCTGAGCGAAAAGGCAGCCGGCGCACTCCCGGGGACGTCCTACGATGGGCGTGTGCCTTTTGACCCCGTGAGTATTTCCGAGACCACTGAGACCGAGAGCCTGATCGGCACCGCCAACGTGAAGCGCGGCATGGCCGAGATGCTCAAGGGCGGCGTCATCATGGACGTCGTCACGCCCGATCAGGCCAAGATCGCCGAGGACGCCGGTGCCGTCGCCGTGATGGCGCTCGAGCGCGTCCCGGCCGACATCCGCAAGCAGGGCGGCATCGCCCGCATGAGCGACCCCGACATGGTCGAGGGCATCATGGCGGCCGTCTCGATCCCGGTCATGGCCAAGGCGCGCATCGGGCACTTCGTCGAGGCGAGGGTGCTGCAGTCGCTCGGTGTCGACTATGTCGACGAGTCCGAGGTGCTCTCGCCTGCCGACGAGACCCACCACATCGACAAGTGGGCCTTCACGGTCCCGTTCGTCTGCGGAGCCACAAATCTGGGCGAGGCGCTGCGGCGCATCTCGGAGGGCGCGGCGATGATCCGCTCCAAGGGTGAAGCGGGCACCGGCAACGTCGTCGAGGCGACGCGTCACATGCGCCAGATCCGCTCCGACATCCGACGCCTGGCCACGCTCGACGAGACCGAGCTCTACGTCGCCGCCAAGGACCTGCGCGCGCCCTACGACCTCGTCGCGGAGGTCGCACGCCTGGGCAAGCTGCCGGTCGTGCTCTTCACTGCTGGCGGCATCGCTACTCCGGCTGACGCCGCGATGATGATGGAGCTGGGCGCCGAGGGTGTGTTCGTCGGCTCGGGCATCTTCAAGTCCGGCGACCCCGCGAAGCGCGCCGAGGCCATCGTCAAGGCGACGACGTTCCACGACGACCCCGACATGATCGCGAAGTTCAGCCGCGGGCTCGGCGAGGCGATGGTCGGCATCGACATCAGCACGCTGCCGGCGTCCGAGCGCTATTCCGACCGGGGTTGGTGAGCAACCCGCGCATCGGGATCCTCGCCTTGCAGGGCGATGTGCGCGAGCATGCGCACGCCCTGGAGCTGGCGGGCGCGGATGCGGTGCCGGTGCGCCGGGTGAGCGAGCTCGACGCTGTCGACGGCCTGGTGCTGCCGGGCGGCGAGTCGACGACCATGGCCAAGCTCGCGCGGACGTTCGGGCTGCTCGAGCCGCTGCAGCAGCGCATCGCTGCAGGCCTGCCCGTGTTCGGCTCCTGCGCGGGAATGATCCTGCTCGCTGACCAGGTGCTCGACGGCATCGCGGGCCAGGAGACGCTCGGCGGTCTCGACGTCACGGTGCGGCGCAACGCGTTCGGCCGCCAGGTCGACTCGTTCGAGGCCGATGTCGAGCTCGAGGTCGTTCCCGGCGGCCCGGTGCATGCCGTCTTCATCCGCGCACCGTGGGTCGAGAGCACCGGTCCGGGCGTCGAGGTTCTGGGCCGTGCTTCGGTGGGAGCCGAGACTAGGATCGTTGCCGTCCGCCAGGGCTCGGTGCTGGCGACGTCGTTCCATCCGGAGCTGACCGGAGACCCGCGCGTGCATGCGCTGTTCGTCGACATGGTCCGCACCGACCCGCAAGCAGGCCGCAAGGGAGCAGGGAGCGTGAGCCGATGAGCGGCCATTCCAAGTGGGCGACGACCAAGCACAAGAAGGCGGTCGTCGATGCCCGGCGAGGCAAGCTCTTCGCCAAGATGATCAAGACGATCGAGGTTGCCGCCCGCACCGGCGGCGGCGACGTCAACGGCAACCCGACGCTGTTCGACGCCATCCAGAAGGCCAAGAAGTCCTCGGTCCCCAACGACAACATCGACCGGGCGGTCAAGCGTGGTTCGGGCGCCGAGGCCGGCGGGGCCGACTACGCCACGATCATGTACGAGGGCTACGCAGCGGGCGGGGTGGCCGTGCTCGTCGAGTGCCTGACCGACAACCGCAACCGCGCGGCCGCCGATGTCCGCATCGCGTTCACCCGCAACGGCGGCTCGATGGCCGACCCGGGCTCGGTGTCCTACATGTTCAACCGCAAGGGTCAGATCGTCGTCCCCAAGGCCGAGGGGCTCAGCGAGGACGATGTCCTCGCCGCGGTCCTCGAAGCGGGTGCCGAGGAGGTCAACGACGACGGTGACTCGTTCGAGGTCGTCACCGAGCCCACCGACCTGGTCGCGGTCCGCACGGCGCTGCAGGAGGCGGGCATCGACTACGACTCCGCCGACGCCACCTTCGTGCCCAGCGTGTCCGTCGAGCTCGACGGGGACGGTGCGCGCAAGGTCTTCAAGCTCATCGACGCGCTCGAGGACAGCGACGACGTGCAGAACGTGTTCGCCAACTACGACGTGTCCGACGAGGTCATGGAGGAGGTCGGCTAGCTCTTCCAACACCGGTGCCCGTTGCACGTTGTGAGGGGAGCGGCACGCTCCCGTAATCGATGGTGCACCCCCGCGAAACGAGGCCGAGGGACGCTCGGGTCATGCGCGATCGGGGGCGGGTGGACACGCACTGCCCCTACTGCGCCCTCCAGTGCGGCATCACCCTGGAGCGCTCCGCCGACGATGCACCGCTGACGCTGGGCGCCCAGCCCGACTGGCCGACCAACCGCGGCGGCCTGTGCCAGAAGGGGTGGACCGCGGCGGAGCTGCTCGACTCGCCCGAGCGGCTCACGAGCCCGCTCGTCCGCGACGACCGCGCCGGGCCGTTCCGCCCCGCGACCTGGGACGAGGCGCTCGACCGGGTGGCCACCGCGATGCGCGAGAGCCGGGCGCAGCACGGCCCCGACAGCGTCGGGCTGTTCGGCGGTGGCGGGCTGACCAACGAGAAGGCCTACCAGGTCGGCAAGTTCGCCCGGGTCGCGCTCGGCTCGTCGTCGGTGGACTACAACGGGCGGTTCTGCATGTCCTCGGCCGCAGCCGCCGCGACCCGTGCCCTCGGCATCGACCGCGGTCTGCCGTTCCCGCTGCAGGACATCGCGGGCGCCGACGTGGTCATGCTCGTCGGCAGCAACCCGGGCGACACGCTGCCGCCGGCAATGCAGTGGTTCGAGGCGGGCCGCGACCGCGGGGCGCGCCACATCGTCGTGGACCCGCGGCGTACGTCGACCGCGCGAGCCGCCCACCTGCACCTGCAGCCCGTGCCCGGCAGCGATCTCGCGCTGGCCAACGGCCTGCTGCACATCGTGGTCCGCGAGGGCTGGGTCGACGAGGCCTATGTCGCCGAGCGGACGACCGGGTTCGACGCCGTGCGCCGGGCCGTACGCGCCTACTGGCCCGACCGCGTGGAGCGCCTGACCGGTGTGCCGGTGGCCGACCTGCGTGAAGCCGCACAGTTGCTCGCCGAGGCGCCCTCGGCGATGATCCTCACCGCCCGTGGGGCGGAGCAGCACGCCCACGGCACCGAGACGGCGCTCGCGTTCCTCAACCTGGCGCTGGCGCTCGGCCTGCCGGGCCGGCCGAGCTCCGGCTGGGGGACCGTCACCGGCCAGGGCAACGGCCAGGGCGGGCGGGAGCACGGCCAGAAGACCGACCAGCTGCCCGGCGCACGGCGCATCGACGACCCCGCGGCACGGTCCCACGTCGCCGCGGTCTGGGGCATCGAGGCGGACGAGCTGCCGGGGGCCGGACTGTCGGCCTACGAGATGCTCGACCGGCTCGGCACCCCCGGTGGAGTCCGGACGCTGCTCGTGATGGCCTCCAACATCGCGGTGTCGGCACCCAACCGCGACTCCGTCGTGCGACGGCTCGGCGCGCTGGACCTCCTCGTCGTGTGCGACATCTTCATGTCCGAGACCGCCGCGCTGGCCGATGTCGTGCTGCCGATCACGCAGTGGGCGGAGGAGGAAGGGACGCTCACCAACCTCGAGGGCCGGGTGATCCTGCGGCGCAAGGCGGTGGACCCGCCCGCCGGCGTACGAAGCGATCTGGAGGTCCTCGCCGACCTGGCCGAGCGGCTCGGTCGCGGCAAGCTGTTCTCCGCCGACCCACGGACGGTCTTCGACGAGCTGGGCCGCGCCAGCGCCGGAGGGATCGCCGACTACGCGGGCATCACCTACGAGCGGATCGCGGCCGAGCAGGGCGTCTTCTGGCCGTGCCCGTCCCCGGAGCACCCGGGGTCGCCGAGGCTGTTCCAGGACGGCTTCCCGACGCCCGACGGGCGGGCCCGCTTCTTCGCCGTCCACGCCCAGGAGCCGGCGGAGACCCCGGACGCGGACTACCCGCTCGTGCTCACGACCGGGCGCGTGCTGCGCCACTACCAGTCCGGAGCCCAGACCCGGCGGGTCGCGAGCCTCGATGCCGCCGAGCCCGAGGCGTTCGTCGAGCTGCACCCGGTGGCGGCAGCCGGCGCGCGCGTACGCGAAGGAGAGCTCGTACGCCTGCGCTCCCGGCGGGGCACCGCCGTCCTGCGCGCCCGGGTGACCGACACGATCCGCCCCGACACCGTCTTCGTGCCGTTCCACTGGGGCGGGGACGCTGCGGCGAACGCGCTCACCAACCCGGCGCTGGACCCCTATTCGCGCATGCCCGAGTTCAAGGCGTGCGCCGTCGCTCTGAGCCGCCTGGACCCCGCCGTCTGACCCCGCCGTCTGACC
>CAXSDR010000019.1:23175-45583 GCA_964236445.1 uncultured Motilibacteraceae bacterium
GACCCCGCCGTCTGACCCCGCCGTCTGACCTCCGCTCCGCACATCCCGCATCCGCACCACCATCCGCACCACAAGGAGATCCCATGCACGGCAGCACCCCCCGGTTCTTGCAAGGCTCCTTCATGTTCGAGGGCGCCGGGCTCGACAAGCCGGTGCCGATCCACGCCGCGCTGTCCTACGTCGTCCCGCCCGGCGCGACCACGCAGCCGGTCTACTTCCGCGGCGGCAACTCGAGCGACGAGATGGTCAGCGTCGTCCTCACCCGGGACGGCAGCCCCATGCGGTGGTTTCCCATCGCGGCCAAGGGCGCGACCCACGTGACGCTGCGCGTGGTCGAAGACCTGCTCAGCGACACGAGGCTCGAGCTGCAGATCGCCGCTCCGGAAGGCGTTCGCGGAGCGCTCGTCGTGGACCTCGGCCTGGTGGAGGTCTGACATGGCCATCCCCACCATCCCGCTCATGCGCCAGGCCCGCCAGCAGCTGGTGCTCGTCGGCAACGGCATGGCCGGCGCGCGCACCGTGGAGGAGATCCTCTCGCGCGGCGGCGGTGAGCAGTTCGACATCCTCGTGTTCGGCGAGGAGCCTTATGGCAACTACAACCGCATCATGCTCTCCGAGGTCCTCGCCGGGAACGCCGCGACCGACGAGATCTTCCTGAACCCCGTCGAGTGGTACGCCGAGAACGGGGTGACCCTCAAGGCCGGCGTACGCGTGGTGCGGGTCGACCGCTATGCCCGGCTCGTCTATGCCGACGACGGCACGATCGTGCGCTACGACAAGCTGATCCTCGCGACCGGCAGCCGCTCGTTCTTCCCGCCGATGGACGGCATGTGGCTCGACGACACCACCCTCAAGCCGGGCGTCTTCGGCTTCCGCGGCCTCAACGACACCCTCGAGATGGTCAAGCACGCGGCCGAGCACGAAGTGGCCGTCGTCATCGGAGGCGGGCTTCTCGGCTTGGAGGCGGCGCGCGGGCTGCAGGGCCACGGCGTCACGACGCACGTGGTGCATGCGGCGCCGTCGCTCATGAACCAGCAGCTCGACGACCAGGCGGCGAGCATCCTGCGCCGCTCGGTGGAGAAGCTCGGCATCGCCGTCCATCTCGACGTCCGGACGACGACGATCCTCGGCGACGAGGTCGTCGAGGGTGTCGAGTTCGCGAACGGGCTGTCACTGCCGTGCGACATGGTCGTCATGACCGCGGGCATCCGGCCCAACGTGGGGCTTGCGGCGAGGGCCGGGCTCAGCGTGGAGCGCGCGATCGTCGTCGACGACCAGATGCGCTCGGTCGACGACGACTCGGTCTATGTCGTGGGGGAGTGCGCACAGCACCGCGGTGAGGTCTATGGCCTCGTCGCGCCGCTGTGGGAGCAGGCTGCCGTCCTCGCCGACCACATCACCGGTTCCAACCTCACCTCGGCCTACCACGGCTCGCGGTTGGCGACCAAGCTCAAGGTCGCCGGCGTCGACGTCGCGGCGATGGGGCTCAAGGCGCCCGAGCGTGAGGACGACGAGTTCGTCCAGTTCTGCGAGCCGAAGCACGGGATCTACAAGACCGTGATCGTGCGCGACGGCAAGCTCGTCGGCGCGACGCTGCTGGGCGACGTGAGCAAGGTCGCCTTCCTGACACAGGCGTACGACCGCGGGTTGCCCTTGCCCGAGGAGCGCATCCGGTTGCTGTTCGACCTGGGTGGGCCGGCGCCGGTGCAGGGCGCCGCGGAGCTCTCCGACGACGCGCAGGTCTGCAACTGCAACGGCGTCAGCAAGGGTCAGCTGGTCGCCTGCGTGCGCGGGGGTGAGCGCACGATGGCGGGCGTCATGGCGGCGACCCGCGCAGGCAAGGGCTGCGGGTCGTGCAAGTCGCTCGTGAAGGACATCGTCGAGTGGGCCGCCGACGGCGCCGTCGAGCAGGACGCGTCCGAGCGCTACTACGTCCCCGGCGTGCCGCTGGAGAAGCCGGCTCTGATGGCGGCGATCCGGGACCACCACCTGACGAGCGTGTCGGCGGTATTCGCGACCCTGGCACCCGAGGGCAAGGAGGACGCCGCGAGCAAGATGGCGCTGGCGTCGCTGCTCAAGATGATGTGGAACGAGGACTATGTCGACGAGCGCGACGCACGGTTCGTCAACGACCGGGTCCACGCCAACATCCAGCGCGACGGCACCTTCTCCGTGGTCCCGCAGATGAAGGGCGGGGTCACGTCGCCGGACCAGCTGCGCCGGATCGCCGACGTGGCCGATAAGTACGCGATCCCGCTCGTGAAGCTCACGGGTGGGCAGCGGATCGACCTGCTCGGGGTGCGCAAGGAGGATCTGCCGGCCGTATGGGCCGATCTGGACATGCCGTCGGGCTATGCCTACGGCAAGAGCTTCCGCACCGTGAAGACCTGCGTCGGTTCTGACTTCTGCCGGTTCGGCGTGGGTGACTCCACAGCGTTGGGCATCGCGATGGAGGAGCGGTTCCAGGGGCTGGAGAGCCCCGGGAAGATGAAGCTCGCGGTCGCGGGTTGTCCGCGCAACTGCTCCGAGGCACTGTGCAAGGACTTCGGCGCCGTTGCGATCGAGGGCGGACGCTGGGAGCTCTACGTCGGAGGAGCCGCGGGGGCGCACATCCGCAAGGGTGACCTGCTGGCCACCGTGGACTCCCCCGAGGAGGTCGTGGTGCTCGCCGGGCGCTTCCTGCAGTACTACCGCGAGTCGGCCAACTGGCTCGAGCGCACCTACGCGTTCGTGCCGCGCGTCGGCATCGAGCACCTGCGAGCGGTCGTGGTCGAGGACGGCGAAGGGCTGGCAGCCGGGCTGGACCAGCGCCTTCAGGAGTCGGTGGATGCCTACCGCGACCCGTGGCTCGACGGGCGTGAACCTGCGACCTCCGGGCAGTTCCGCACGTCCCTGCCGTTGATCGTGCTGCCGCAGGTGCCCGTGAGGCAGGACTCGTGACGGTGCACCGCGTCGGACTGCTGGCCGACATTCCCGTGGGTGAGGGGCGGGCGTACGCCGTCGGCGGCCAGCAGGTGGCCGTCTTCCGCTTGCGCAGCGGCGACCTGCGGGCCCTGTCTGCCGTCTGTCCCCACAGGGGCGGTCCGATCGCGGACGGGCTGATCGACGACGAGCAGGTGGTGTGCCCGCTGCACGGCAACGCGTACGCGCTCGCGGACGGCTGCTCGCGCACAGGCGAGGCGCCGTTGGCGGTCTATGACGTCTCGGTCGAGGGCGAGGACGTGCTGGTGTCGCTCGGACCGTCCTGAGCCGGCCATGATGAGCTCTGCGGTGATCATGAGCAGATCCGTTGCAGGAGCGGCAACGGATCTGCTCATGATCACCGGGTGGGCGGGGCGGTGCGGAACACGCCGGTCAGGCATCCCCGCACTGCGCGCCCCGGGTCGGTAGCGTTCGCATTCGAACGGGTGTTCGGCGGACCGAGGGGCGGCAGATTCGCGTGCGTGTGCTCGGCATCGATCCCGGCTTGACCCGGTGCGGCATCGGCGTGCTGGAGGGCTCGCCGGGGCGTCCGCTGCACCTGGTGGGCGTCGGCGTCCTGCGCACGCTGGTCGACGCCGAGCTCGGGCAGCGGCTCGTCAGCCTGGAGGCGCAGATCGAGGCGTGGCTCGACGACTACCTGCCGGACGCGGTCGCGGTGGAGCGCGTGTTCAGCCAGCACAACGTCCGCACGGTCATGGGCACGGCGCAGGCCAGCGCGGTCGCCATCACGTGCGCGGCCCGCCGGGGCCTGCCGGTCGCCCTGCACACGCCGAGCGAGGTCAAGGCCGCCGTGACCGGCAACGGACGAGCCGACAAGGCTCAGGTGACCGCGATGGTCACGAGGCTGCTCCGACTCGATGCGCCGCCGAAGCCGGCCGACGCCGCCGACGCGCTCGCGCTCGCCGCGTGCCACGTCTGGCGTGGGGGGGCTCAGGCCCGCATCGCCGCCGCGGCCCTGGCAGCCGGGAGCCGTCGATGATCGCCTACGTACGCGGCATCGTCGCCGCAATCGCCCCCGACGCCGCCGTGCTCGAGGTGGGTGGAGTCGGTCTCGCCGTCCGCTGTGCGCCCGCGACGCTGGCCGCCCTGCGACTGGGCGATTCCGCTCGCCTGTCCACGTCGCTGATCGTGCGCGAGGACGAGCTGACGCTCTATGGCTTCGCCGACGACGACGAGCGCTCGGTCTTCGAGCTGCTCCAGTCGGTCAGTGGCGTCGGTCCCCGGCTCGCCCAGGCGGTGCTCAGCGTGCTCGCGCCCGATGACCTGCGGCGTGCCGTCGCGGCCGACGACCTCGTCGCGCTGACGCGCGTGCCGGGGGTGGGCCGAAAGGGTGCCCAGCGTCTCGCGCTCGAGCTCAAGGACCGTCTCGGGCCGCCGCGCGGCACCACGGTCGCCGACCCGCGCAGCGTGGCACCGGTCGTCGCGGTCTGGCGGGAGCAGCTGGCTGCCGCGCTCACCGGGCTCGGCTGGTCGGCGCGCGAGGCCGAGGTGGGTGTCGACGACGTCGCCGACCAGGCCGACGCGGCACTCGCCGACGGCATCGAGCCTGACGTCGCTGCGCTGCTCCGCACCGCGCTGCGCGCGATGAGCAGGGCATGAACGACCTCGGAGCCGACCGCCTGGTGCGCCCCGACGCCGAGCTCGACGAACGGGCGGCGGAGCAGGCGCTACGGCCGCGCAGCCTCGACGAGTTCGTGGGTCAGGAGCGCGTCAAGGAGCAGCTCGGCCTGGTGCTGGAGGCGGCTCGCGGCCGTGGCCGCCCGTCGGACCATGTGCTCCTCTCGGGCGGCCCGGGGCTCGGCAAGACGACGCTGGCAATGATCATCGCGTCGGAGATGCAGGCGCCGCTGCGCATCACGAGCGGCCCGGCGATCACGCACGCGGGTGACCTCGCTGCGGTGCTGTCCTCGCTGACCGAGGGCGAGGTGCTGTTCCTCGACGAGATCCACCGCATGGCACGCCCGGCGGAAGAGATGCTCTACATGGCGATGGAGGACTTCCGCGTCGACGTGATCGTCGGCAAGGGTCCGGGGGCCACGGCCATCCCGCTCGACCTGCCGCCGTTCACCCTCGTCGGGGCCACGACCCGCGCCGGCCTCTTGCCAGCCCCCCTTCGCGACCGGTTCGGCTTCACCGCCCACATGGACCTCTACGAGCCGCACGAGCTCGAGCTCGTGCTGCGCCGCTCGGCGACGCTGCTCGGCGTCGACCTGCGCCGCGACGGCGCACGCGAAGTCGCCCTCCGCTCGCGCGGCACCCCCCGCATCGCCAACCGACTGCTGCGCCGGGTGCGTGACTTCGCCGAGGTCCGCGCCAAGAACGTCGTCACCAGTGCGGTTGCCGCCGCCGCGCTCGAGGTCTACGAAGTCGACGAGCGCGGTCTCGACCGGCTCGACCGCGCGGTGCTCGACGCCCTTGTGAGGCTCTTCGGCGGGGGACCGGTCGGGCTGTCCACGCTCGCCGTCGCGGTCGGCGAGGAGGCCGAGACCGTCGAGGTGGTGGTCGAGCCGTTCCTGGTGCGCCACGGTCTCCTCGCGCGTACGCCGCGGGGCCGGGTGGCGACACCCGCCGCATGGGCACACCTCGGTCTGACCCCCGCCCCGGGCAGCAGCCCCTGGCCGCCGGCCCCCCGAACGACTGGGTCCGCCGCCGCGTGCCTCCAGCTGCCCTACGACGAGACCGACGGCTGACCCCGCATCGTTGTCGGTCTCGGGGGATCGATTCCGGCGGCTCAGACGTCGGGAGGGGTGGCGTTCGTTGTCGCTGCCGGGCTGCTCACCTAGACTGCCCTGCTGGCACCGGCGCCGGCCGTTGTCGTTCCGTGCTGGAGGTCTGCCGCCTGTGAAGGGCATCGTCAATCTGTTGCCCTTGGCGGCGGTGTTCGGGCTGCTCTGGATCGCCCTGATCCGCCCGACGCGACAGCGCCAGCAGCAGGCGGTGCGCCTGCGCAGCGAGGTGGCCGTCGGCCAGCACGTCGTCACCACGTCGGGGCTGCACGCGACGGTGCGCAGCGTGCAGGATGAGGTCGTGGTGCTCGAGACGTCGCCGGGGATCACCAGCCGGTGGGCCCTGGGCGCCATCGGGCGCATCGAGGACGCCACGGACGAGACCAGCGACACCAGCGGCTGACGGTCCCGAGCGGTCAGCACGAGCACCACAGCAGAGCCAGAGCATCACCACCGAGACAAGCCGACACCCGTAGACCCGGCGCAGCTCCTGCGACTGGGACGCAACACCGCGAGGAGAGTCCGACCGTGGCCAAAGGCCAGTCACGCACCACCCAGCAGGGCAAGCCGTCTCGCACGCTGGCGGTGCTGGTGCTGCTGTTCGCGGTGCTGCTCGGCGGGGTCGCGCTCACCGCGCGCGGGTCCGAGGGAACCTGGGTCCCCAAGCTGGGGCTCGACCTCCAAGGCGGTTCCAGCATCACGCTGACGCCCAAGACGGCTGACGTCAGCGCCGGGCGGGTGACCGACAGCAACATCACGACGGCGATCAGCATCCTGCGCAACCGCATCGATGCCCGCGGTGTCTCCGAGACCGAGATCACCTCCCAGGGCAGCGGCAACGGGCGGTCGGTCGTCGTGTCCCTGCCCGGGCGCCAGGACCGTGCCCTGCTGCAGAGCCTGCTGACCACGGCCGAGCTCCGCTTCCGTCAGGTGCTGCAGCGCGGCGAAGGTGTCCCCGCCCCGGCCGTCACGCCTGCGGCCACTCCTGCTGCGAGCGGGGCCACGCCGGCACCAACCGCGGCGAAGCCGGCCGCGTCGGCCAAGGCGACAGCGGGCGCGAAGGCTTCCCCGTCGGCCACCAGCCAGGGACGTGTCGTGCCCCGCGGCCTGAGTGCTGCAACGACCGCCCCGAGCGCTCCGGCCGTCGCGCCCACGGTGGTGCCGAAGGCGCCTGCCACCACAGCTCCGGCCGCGGCCGCCGTCCCAGCGGACGTGCAGGCGAAGTACGACACCTACATCTGCAATCCCGCGCACCCCGTGGCGCCCGAGAACGACCTGCCCGACCAGTTCATCGTCACCTGCGGTGACGACGGAGGGACGCAGAAGTTCCTGCTCGGCAAGGCCGAGGTCGTGGGCAAGGACGTCTCCACAGCCTCCGCCGGCCTGGAGCGCAACTCCCAGGGCATCACGCAGGCCGGCAAGTGGGAGATCGACCTCGAGTTCAAGGACACCGGCAAGAAGGCGTGGGGCGCGCTCACCACCCGCGTGCAGCCGCTGACCCCGCCGGCCAACCAGGTCGCTGTCGTCCTCGACGGCCAGGTCATCATCGCGCCGCAGATCATCACGCCGATTCTCGACGGCAAGGCGCAGATCACGGGCTCGTTCACGCGCAAGCAGGCCACGGACGTCGCCCAGCAGCTGAAGTTCGGGGCGCTGCCGCTGACGTTCGACCAGGGACCGCTCGAGTCGATCTCCCCGACGCTGGGCGCCGACCAACTGCGTGGCGGTCTCATCGCCGGCGCGATCGGCCTCGCGCTCGTCGTCGCCTACCTTCTCCTCTACTACCGCGGCCTCGGCCTCATCGCCGTCGCGAGCCTCGTGGTGTCCGCCTCGATGACCTACCTCATCGTCGTGCTGTTCTCCAACCACATCGGGCTGCGGCTGAGCCTGTCGAGCATCGCGGGTCTGATCGTGGCCATCGGCATCACCGCCGACAGCTTCGTCGTCTATTTCGAGCGGCTGCGCGACGAGGTGCGCGATGGCAAGTCGCTGCGGGTCGCCGTCGAGACCGGTTGGCGGCGGGCCAGGCGCACGATCCTCGTCGCCGACTTCGTGTCGTTCCTCGCCGCGATCGTGCTCTATTTCCTCTCGGTGGGCGGCGTCCAGGGGTTCGCGTTCACCCTGGGTCTCACGACCGTCGTCGACGTCATCATCGTGTTCCTCTTCACCAAGCCCCTGATTACGCTGTTCTCCGGCTCCAGGTTCTTCGGCGGCGGGCACAGGTGGTCCGGGCTCGACGCCCGACGTCTCGGCCGCAAGGCGGGCGCGTCCGACCTCGGCGAACCGGCCCGCGTCGGGTCGCGCGTACGCACCGGCTCCACCTCACTGACGAAGGAGGCGTGACGTGTCGCGCTTGGGCAACTTGGGCGGCAGCCTCTATCGCGGCGAGGTCTCCTACGACTTCGTCGGCCGTCAGAAGCGCTGGTACACCATCAGCGGCGTCATCCTGCTCGTCACCATCGGCGCGCTCCTGCTGCACCCGCTGAAGCTGGGTATCGAGTTCCGCGGCGGCGGCGAATACCGCTCACCGATGGCGAGCTGCAGCGTCGCGCAGGCGCGTACGGCGGCGGGTGACGCGGCCGGTGGCGAGGTGCGGGCGTCCAAGGTCGGCGGCAACCTGCGGGTGCAGACGAAGCAGCTCTCGAAGGCCCAGGACAACGCGGTCGTCGCTGCCATCGCCAAGGCGTGCGGTGTTAAGGAGACCGACGTCAGCAGCTCGACGATCGGCGCCAGCTGGGGCAAGGACATCTCGCACAAGGCCCTGAAGGGTCTGATCGTCTTCCTGATCCTCGTGGCGATCTATCTCGCGATCGCGTTCGAGTGGCGGATGGCCGTCAGCGCTCTCGTGGCCCTGGCTCACGACCTCGTCATCACCGCGGGCGTCTATGCCCTCGTCGGATTCGAGGTCACCCCCGCGACCGTGGTCGGCATCCTGACGATCCTGGGCTATTCGCTCTACGACACCGTCGTCGTGTTCGACAAGGTGCGCGAGAACACCGCGGGCATCCAGGGTGGCAGCCGCATGACCTACAGCGAGGCCGCCAACCTCGCGATGAACCAGACCCTGGTGCGCTCCATCAACACCAGCATCATCGCGCTGCTCCCGGTCGCCGGAATCCTGTTCGTCGGCGCCGGTCTGCTCGGCGCCGGCGCGCTGAAGGACATCTCGCTCGCACTCTTCGTCGGCATCGCCGCCGGCACCTACTCCTCGATCTTCATCGCCACCCCGCTGCTCGCGGACCTGAAGGAGCGCGAGCCCGGCATGAAGGCTCTCGCCAAGCGCGTGGCTGCGCGCCGCAGCGGTGTCGCGGCCGTGGCGCGTCGCGGCGCGAAGGCCGCGGTCGCGACGAGCGTGGGGAGCGAGGCGCCTCCCGGGGGACTCCTGCCCGACACCGCCGACCCCCGCTTCGTGCAGATCGCCAGCGACGACGCGACGCCGGAGGCCAACGCCGTCCCGGTGCGCCCGCGCACCACGCCGCCGCAGCGGACCCAGCCGCAGCGTCGACCGGGCAGCGGTCGTCCGTCGGGGCGGGGCAAGAAGCGTTGACCATGCCGGCCGGCCGGCCGTCGCCCGAGATGGCTCGGCTGGCCGACACCGTCACGGCGCTCATCCGTGATGTCCCCGACTTCCCGACGCCGGGCATCCTGTTCAAGGACATCTGTCCACTGCTCGCTGATCCCAGCGGGTTCGCCGCGGTAGTCGATGGTTTCGCCCGGCTCGCGAAGGCGGCCGACGCCCAGCTGATCGCGGGGGTCGAGGCCCGCGGTTTCCTCTTCGCCGCGCCGGCCGCCTATGGCGCAGGCGTCGGTCTCCTGCCGGTCCGCAAGGCCGGCAAGCTGCCCGGGGCGACGCACGCGGCGTCGTACGCGCTCGAATACGGCGAAGCGACGCTCGAGGTGGGCGTCTCCGCCGTCCCTGCCGGTGCTCGGGTCCTCCTCGTCGACGACGTGCTCGCCACGGGCGGCACGCTGGTTGCGGCCGTCGGCCTGCTGCGACGCGCGGGAGCCGAGGTCGTCGGCGTCGCGGTGCTCGTCGAGATCGCCGCGCTCGGCGGACGGGCGAAGCTCGCGTCGGTGCCCGTCACGGCCTTGGTCACCGTCTAGGCCCGCATCCGCCGGGCGCGTCCTAGACTGGGATCCCCGGTACGGAGGAGCGTGAGGTGTGTCGGACGACGCGTTGACGACCGTCGAGGTCCCCCTCGACGACGAGGCCGCGCGCTCCGACACGACCCTGGCCACCGCAGCGGAGCCCGAGGCTGACGACGCCCCGCCCGCCGCCGCCGTCGATGCACCGACCGCCACGCGCGTACGCAAGCGGCTTTCGCGGCTCGGCGCACAACGCGGCACCAACCCCGTGCTGGAGCCGCTCTTCGCGACGGTGCGGGGCACGCATCCCAAAGCCGACCTGCGCGACCTCGAGCGAGCCTACGACGTCGCCGAGCGATGTCATCGGGGTCAGCTGCGCAAGAGCGGCGACCCCTACATCACGCATCCGCTAGCCGTCGCCTCGATCCTCGCCGACCTCGGCATGACCCCCCCGACGCTGTGCGCCGCCCTGCTGCACGACACCGTCGAGGACACCGACTACACCCTCGCGACGCTGCGACGTGAGTTCGGAGACGAGGTGGCCGACCTCGTCGACGGCGTCACCAAGCTCGACAAGGTGACCTACGGCGACCAGGCGCAGGCCGAGACCGTCCGCAAGATGGTCGTGGCGATGTCGAGGGACATCCGCGTGCTCGTCATCAAGCTGTGCGACCGCCTGCACAACGCGCGAACCTGGCGCTATCTTGCGATGGACAAGGCGGAGCGCAAGGCGCGCGAGACTCTCGAGATCTATGCACCGCTGGCCCACCGGCTCGGCATGAACACCATCAAGTGGGAGCTCGAGGACCTCTCGTTCGCGACGCTCTATCCCAAGATGTACGACGAGATCGTCCGCCTCGTCGCCGACCGTGCGCCGAGTCGCGACGAATATCTCGCCGGTGTCACCGAGACGGTGAACGAAGACCTGCGCGAGGCCAAGATCAAGGCGCTCGTGACGGGGCGCCCGAAGCACTACTACTCCGTCTACCAGAAGATGATCGTGCGCGGGCGCGACTTCGCCGACATCTATGACCTCGTCGGCATCCGCATCACCGTCGAGTCGGTGCGTGACTGCTATGCCGTGCTGGGCACGGTGCACGCCCGGTGGAACCCGGTTCCCGGTCGGTTCAAGGACTACATCGCGATGCCCAAGTTCAACATGTACCAGTCGCTGCACACGACCGTGATCGGCCCCGAGGGCAAGCCCGTCGAGCTGCAGATCCGCACCGCGTCGATGCACCGCCGGGCCGAGTACGGCATCGCGGCGCACTGGAAATACAAGGAGGAGGAGCGACCCGGCGCGCCGGTGAAGGGCTCGTCCGGCAAGGCAGCGACCAACGAGATGGCGTGGCTGCGCCAGCTGCTCGACTGGCAGAAGGAGACCGAGGACCCGGGCGAGTTCCTCGAGTCCCTGCGCTTCGACCTGTCCACGGGCGAGGTGTTCGTCTTCACGCCCAAGGGCGACGTCATCGCCCTGCCGACCGGGTCGACGCCCGTCGACTTCGCCTACGCCGTGCACACCGAGGTCGGGCACCGCTGCATCGGCGCGCGCGTCAACGGCCGCCTCGTGGCCTTGGAGTCGCAGCTCGACAACGGCGACGTCGTCGAGGTCTTCACCTCCAAGGCCCAGACCGCCGGCCCGTCGCGTGACTGGCTCGCTTTCGCCGCGTCGCCTCGCGCCCGCAACAAGATCCGCCAGTGGTTCTCCAAGGAGCGCCGGGAGGAGGCGATCGAGCACGGCAAGGACGCGCTGGTGAAGGCCCTGCGCAAGCACGGCCTGCCGATGCAGCGCCTGATGTCGAGCGAGACGCTCACCACGCTCGCCCAGGAGATGCGCTACCCCGACATCTCGGCGCTCTATGCCGCGGTCGGCGAAGGTCATGTCAGCGCCCAGAGCGTCGTCGCCCGCCTCGTGCAGAGTCTCGGCGGCGAGGAGGCCACCGTCGAGGACGCGGCCGAGGCGACCATGCCGACGGCGACGCGCACGACACGTGGCCGAGCGCGTGTCGTCGGCGATCCGGGCGTCGTCGTCACCGGTGCCCCGGACGTCTGGGTCAAGCTCGCGCGCTGCTGCACGCCGGTGCCGGGCGACCCGATCATCGGCTTCGTGACCCGCGGCAACGGTGTCTCGGTCCACCGCAACGACTGCGTCAACATCGTCGAGCTGCAGCGCGACCCCGACCGCATGGTGGCCGTCGAGTGGGCCCCGACGGCGTCGAGCATCTTCCTCGTCGCGATCCAGGTCGAGGCGCTCGACCGCTCACGCCTGCTCTCCGACGTCACCCGTGTGCTGTCCGACCAGCACGTCAACATCTTGTCGGCCTCGGTCACGACGACCCGCGACCGCGTGGCGGTGTCGCGGTTCACGTTCGAGATGGCCGACCCGGCGCATCTGGGCCATGTGCTCAAGGCGGTGCGCAACGTCGAAGGGGTCTTCGACTGCTACCGCGTGACGAGTGGCTCGCCGACTTGACATCCCCTCGACCGGGCGACGCCGTCGCGAGGCTTCCGGTGTCGTCCGGGCGACCTCGAGCGTCTCGCGATCCGCTGTGAGCCTCGAACCGGGCGGCGCGTTCGACGAGGCGCGCTGTCGCGTTGCCGGGTGGCGGGCCGCAGGACTGACTCCGGAGCTGGACCCGATGCCCGACCGGGTCGCCCTCACGCTGCACCGCGAGGATGTGGCGACCGTGCAGGTCGTGGTCGCTGACGGGAGCGTCGAGACGACCCTGACGCGTCCGCTGGTCGAGCCGCTGGTGGCGCGGTCGGCACCCGGCAGCACTGCGGAGTTCGGCCGGCTGCTCGACGGGCTCGCGGCGCTGCTCCGACCGGCGCCCGACGGTGAGCGCGAGACCAAGCGCAAGAAGCGCGACCGCAAGCGGGCCGCGAAGGAGTTCTGGGCCTCAGCCCCGAGCGGCGAGGCTCAGCGCCGCCAGCACACGCTCGCACGAGCTGGCGAGACCCCACCGGTCTGACAGCGCCAGCAGCGCCTCCGGGTCGCGCGGGGCGGCCGGCAGCGCGTCGTCGTAGTCGGGCAGTGGGGCGTCGTGTGAGACCGCCACGACTGCCGGCGCGACGTCGAGGTAGGCCGCCGCGGCGCCCAGCTTCGCGCGTACGCCCGAGCTCATGGCCGGATCGCCGGAGGCCGCGGCGGCGAGGACGGCGGCCAGTGAGCCATAGCGCGAGAGCAGCTGGGACGCGGTCTTGTCGCCGATGCCGGCGACTCCCGGGAGCCCGTCGCTCGGGTCGCCGCGCAGGGTGGCGAAGTCGGCGTAGGCGCGGCCGGGGATGGCGTACTTCTCGGCGATCGCCGCCTCGTCCCAGCCGACGGCAGCGCCCACGCCCTTGGGCACGGTGTAGAAGACGCGTATGCCGCGTGCGTCGTCGACGAGCTGGAACAGGTCGCGGTCACCGGTGACGACGTCGACCGGGCACGTCGCCCGGGCGACCGCGCTGCCGAGCACGTCGTCGGCCTCATGGTCGGGAATGCCGACACGCGCGAAGCCGAATGCGTCGAGAACCTGTTCGATGACCGGGATCTGAGCCACGATGCCCGCCGGCACGATCTCGGCGCCGTCGGCCCCGAGCCGGTGCAACTTGTAGGAGGGAATCGCGGCGACCCGCCACGACGGGCGCCAGCCGCCGTCCATCGCCGCGAGCAGCCGCGTGGGGTGCCGATCGGTGACCAGTCTGGCGACGAAGTCGAGGAACCCGCGTACGGCGTTGACCGGGGTGCCGTCCGGAGCCGTGACGGTCTCGGGTACGCCGTAGAACGCGCGGAAATACAACGAGGGCGCATCGAGCGCCAGAAGCCGGTCAACCACCCACCCACTCTGGCACGCGCGGATAGCGTGACCGCCATGACCGCCGTGACCTCAGACACCTCAGCACTGCGCGGCGACCACGGTGCACGACTGCGCCGGGCCCAACGCGCCGCCGCCGATGCCGGCATCGGTGCGCTGCTCGTCAGCCCCGGTGCCGACCTGCGCTATCTCACGGGCTACGACGCCATCGCGCTGGAGCGGCTGACCTGCCTGGTGCTCGCGCCGACCGGGGACCCCGTGCTCGTCGTCCCCGCGCTGGAACAGGCAGCCGCGCTCGCGTCACCGGCGGGTGCGCTGAGGATCGTCACCTGGCAGGAGACCGACGATCCCTACGCGCTCGTCGCGTCGCTGCTGGGCCCGGCTGTCGGGCGTGTCGCTGTCGACGACCTGATGTGGGCGGCGAAGGTGCTCGCCCTGCGGGCTGCCATGCCTCGGGTCGAGCAGGTCGCCGCCGGTGTCGTGCTGCGCGAGCTGCGCATGCGCAAGAGCGCCCAGGAGGTCGCATGGCTGCGCGACGCGGGAGCGGCGATCGACAGGGTCCACGCGCGAATGGGGGAGTGGCTGCGCGTCGGACGCACCGAGCGTGAGGTCGGGCGCGATATCGCCGCAGCGATCGTCGCCGAGGGGCACTCGAGCGTCGACTTCGTCATCGTGGCGTCCGGGCCCAATGGTGCGTCGCCCCACCACGAGCTCTCGGACCGCGTCATCGAGTCCGGTGAAGCGGTCGTCGTCGACATCGGCGGCACGACCGAGGCCGGCTACTGCTCCGACAGCACGAGGGTCTACGCCCTCGGGTCTCCCCGTGCCGACTTCCTCGCCTCCTACGAAGTCCTGCGTGAGGCGCAGCGGGTGGCGTGCGAGCGCGTACGTCCCGGCGTGACGTGCGCGTCGGTCGACAAGGCGGCTCGCGACGTGATCACCGAGGCGGGCTACGGCGAGCAGTTCATCCACCGTACGGGTCACGGAATCGGGCTGCAGAGCCACGAGGAGCCCTACATCGTCGCGGGCAACGAGCTCCTTCTCGAGCCGGGCATGGCGTTCTCCATCGAGCCCGGAATCTATGTGCCGGGAGTGCATGGCGCGCGCATCGAGGACATCGTCGTGTGCACCGCCGCGGGTGTCGAGCGCCTCAACCTGCGGCCCACCGAGCTCGTGGCGCTCTAGGTCGCCTCCCCCAGCGCCTCGCGGCGCCTCGTCCGCGCCTCGTCGGTTCCGCCGTGGTGAACGACGGATGACGTTTGGGCGGCAAGCTCGTGGCGGGGCCGGCCCGGTCCGGCGCCTTTGCAAAAGTCGCCGGTATGACCTCATTCCCAGGCGTCGGTCCTGCCCTTGCATCAGCCACCGGCTATGATCCCGAGTTCCTCGCGACGACCGTGTCCATGCCGACGCTGGAGGACATCGCAACCGTCCTGCTGCCCTATACACATTTCTCCGTGCTCTTCCGTCCTGACCGGCGACTGGCTGCCGTGAGCTCGGTGATGATCGACGGTGCTTCGGTCGTCGACATCGAACGGAGCAGGGATGTGTGGGCACTCGACCCGCGTCTGCCCGAGGCGCAGCAGACCGGTGAGCTGGTCTATGCCCACAACGACCTCGACCGCGGTCACCTGACCCGGCGCCGTGACCCAGGGTGGGGCGAGGACGCCACTCAGGCGAACGCCGACACGTTCCACTACACGAACGCGGCACCACAGGCGGCGATGTTCAACCAGTCGAAGCAGCTGTGGAACGGCCTGGAGGACTACCTGCTGACCTATGCCACCGCCAACATCCGACGGTTGGTCGTCCACACCGGCCCGGTCCTGGACCAGCACGACCAGCCCTATCGCGGCATCTTGATCCCGCGAAGGTTCTTCAAGGTCGTCGGGTTTCTCGATGACGGTCAGCTGTCGTCGGTCGCCTATGTCCTGGACCAGAGCCCGCAGCTCGATGACATCGACCTGCTGACCGTCGTGGCTCGCCGCGCCGCGGCGGGAGAGCCGCCGCCCCTTGGTCCCTACCGCACCTACCAGGTCCCCGTCGCGGATGTCATCACCATGACCGGCCTTGCTTTCGGAGAGCTGGTGGACCGCGACCGCTATGCACCGCCCGACGAACCGAGCGCAGCCCTCGGGAGATGGCGCGAGCTCGGTTCCTACGACGACATGACCCTGACGGGAACCGCGTACCGATCGTGACTTGCCACGCACGTCGGGCACGTTCCTGCCTAGGATCGGCACACAGCTCGTCGCGCATTCCGGCGACACACGGAGGAGGGCCCGATGGCCGACAAGGACACAGGCGGTCAGCGGCAGGAGCAGCACCGCCACGGCAATGCCACCGAGGTCACAGGCGACGAGGTCGTCGAGCAGGCTGCGGTCTCCGACAGCGCCGAGCGCAAGGCCCAGCTCGACGCCGACATCGACTCGATACTCGACGAGATCGACGAGGTCGTGGAGACCAACGCCGAGGACTTCGTGCGCTCGTTCGTGCAGAAAGGTGGTCAGTGACGGCAGCGGCGCGCCGCCCCGGGCGTAGCCCGTTGTCACGGCGGCCGACCGCCACGTGCCAGGGTGGGCTCCGTCCCCACCCGACCCACCGTTCTCGCCACACCCGAGGAGATGCGTGCTCAGCGACTCGAGCGGCACCGGTCGACTGCCCGCTGCCTTCACGACGCCGGGGTCCTCGTCGTTCGCGGAGTTCCTCGGTGCCCATCGCCCGGAGCTCCTGCCCGGGCGCCGGACCCCACCGATGACCGTGGTCACGACGGAGGCTCCGCACGGCACGACGATCGTGGCGATCATCTTCGCCGGTGGTGTGCTGATGGCCGGTGACCGCCGGGCGACCATGGGCAACCTCATCGCCTCGCGAGACATCGAGAAGGTCTTCCACGCCGACGAGTTCTCAGCGGTCGGCATCGCCGGCACCGCGGGCATCGCGATCGAGATGGTCCGGCTGCTGCAGGTCGAGCTCGAGCACTACGAGAAGATCGAGGGCACGACGCTCTCCCTCGACGGCAAGGCCAACCGCCTCGCGACGATGATCCGGTCCAACCTGGGCATGGCGATGCAGGGTCTCGCGGTCGTCCCGCTGTTCGCGGGCTACGACCCCGAGACGGGCACCGGACGCATCGTCAGCTACGACGTGACGGGCGGGCGCTACGAAGAGCACCGCTTCCACTCGGTCGGGTCCGGTTCGCTCTTCGCGCGTGGTGCGCTCAAGAAGCTCTACCGCGACGATCTCGACGAGGGCGAGGCGGTCACCTGTGCGATCCAGTCGCTCTATGACGCGGCCGACGACGACACCGCGACCGGCGGTCCCGACGTGACGCGACGGATCTTCCCGGTCGTCGCCGTCGTCACCGCGACCGGCTATCGGCGGTTGTCCGACGACGAGGTCGGCACCTATGTCGATGCCGTGATCGCCGGTCGCATGATCGCGCCCGGTGGTCCGCGCGCGGAGCTAGGAGGCACCGCGACATGAGCATGCCGTTCTACGTGTCGCCCGAGCAGGTGATGAAGGACAAGGCCGACTACGCACGCAAGGGCATCGCCCGCGGCCGCAGCGTCATCGTCCTGACCTACGTCGGCGGCATCCTCTTCGTCGCCGAGAACCCTTCTCGGGCCCTGCACAAGATCAGCGAGATCTATGACCGCATCGCGTTCGCCGCGGTCGGCAAATACAACGAGTTCGAGAACCTGCGCATCGCCGGCGTACGCCTGGCAGACCTGCGCGGCTACTCCTACGACCGACGCGACGTCACCGGTCGGGGCATCGCCAACGCCTACGCGCAGACGCTGGGCACGATCTTCACCGAGACGTCGAAGCCCTACGAGGTCGAGCTCGTGGTGGCCGAGGTCGGTGACAGTGCCGACGACGACCAGGTCTACCGCCTCACCTACGACGGCTCCGTGGCCGACGAGCGCGGTTTCGTCGCGATGGGCGGGCAGGCCGACGCCATCACCCAGCAGCTCGAGGGGTCGTTCACCGACGGCCTGTCGCTGAGCGACGCACTGCTGCTTGCCGTGGGTGCGCTCGCCCGCGACCCGGCTGGAGGCCCCGCCCGCGACCTGCCCCCCACCCAGCTCGAGGTGGCGGTGCTCGACCGCTCGCGCCCCCGACGGACCTTCCGGCGCATCGTCGGCCCGGCGCTCGCCGAGCTGCTCGGCGCCGCGTCGTCCGTCGCCGACGGTGGAACCACGGTCGCCTCGGACGACCCCGCGCTGCGCGAGGTCCCCGGCCCGACGAAGCTCGCGGGCGGCGCCCACGAGCCGCCCGGCCCGGTTGGCCCGGTCGACGAACCGGGTTAGCGTCCGGACGTCCCGGGGCACCTCAGGGGCGACACGGCAACGAGATCGAAGCCCGGAGGCCGCCATGCCCGCACGCGACGACGTCCCTTCGACGGTCCAGCGCTCGCCCGTGAAGGCGCAGGAGACATGGAAGAAGACGCATGACTCCGCCGTCGAGACCTATGGCGAAGGCGAGCGCGCCCACCGCACGGCGTTCTCGTCGCTGAAGCACTCGTTCGAGAAGGTGGGCGATCACTGGGAGCCGAAGGACGAGCCGGGGCCGAGCGACGAGCACGCCGCCAAGCGAGGCGCGGCGGCCCGCCGGGATGCTCATCCGACCGCGGGCGGTGTGGATGCGAACGCCACCAAGGCGCACCTGCTCGGGCTTGCCAAGCGGCTGGACGTCCGTGGCCGCAGCACCATGACGAAAGAGCAGCTTGTCGATGCCCTCCAGCGTGCCAACGACCGGGAGACCCGACGCGCCCGGGACACCTGACGGCTGCGGCTCTACGGCTCGTTCGCGCAGCTCGGTGTGGCGCCGACTCGCGGCTGTGCCACGATTCGCGCCGGGGAGGGAATCAGCGTGATGTTCGACCCGGCGCTCTATGACCGCAACCGCCTGCGGCTGCGCCGACGCGGCCGACGCGCTGGCGGGTCGCGTCCCGGGGCCGGGCTGGCCCCGCTGTTCAGGCTTGCCGGGCCTGGCGTCGTGGTCGCCATCGCCTACGTCGACCCGGGCAACTTCGCCACCAACGTGCAGGCCGGCGCGGCCCTCGGAAGCCGGTTGCTGTGGGTGGTCCTGCTGGCCAGCGCGGTCGCCGTGCTCGTGCAGTTCCTCGCCGCCAAGAGCGGTGCGGTGACCGGCCGCAGCCTTCCGCAGCTGTGCCGCGACACCTACTCGCGTCCCCTCACGATCGCGCTGTGGCTCTGTGCCGAGGTCGTCGCCATCGCCACCGACTTCGTCGAGATCGTCGGCGGCGCCATCGCCCTGCAGCTGCTGTTCGGGCTCCCGCTGGTGACAGGCGGAGTGGTCGTCGGGCTGGCCGGCACGCTGGTGCTGATGCTGCGGCCCGGGGGGCGCGGCCGTTTCCAGGTCGTCGTCGGCACGTTGCTCGCCTTCATCGTGGGCTGCTTCGTCTTTGCCGTGTCACGCGTGGGCATCTCCCCGCACGAGGTCAGCAGCGGACTCGTGCCGTCCTTCGGCGGCAGCACCGGTGTGCTGCTCGCGAGCGGCATCGTGGGCGCCACGATCATGCCGCACGCGATCTATGTGCACTCGGCCCTCACGAGCGAGCGTGACTGGGTCAGCGGTCGCGGCGGCACCACCCGGCTGCTGAGCCGCCACCGCACCGACATCCTGGTGTCGTTGAGCGTGGCCACGGCGGCGAACGCGGCACTGCTGCTCATCGCGGCGTCCACGCTGCACGTCTCCGGGGCCGACGTGGCCATCAGCACGCTCGCCGATGCCTATGACGGGTTGAAGGCGGCCGACCCGGCCGTCGGCCTGACGTTCGTCGTGGCCCTGCTCTTCGCGGGCCTCGCCGCGTCGTGCGTCGGCACCTACGCAGGCGACGTCGTCATGCAGGGCTTCCTCGGCCGACGCGTCCCGGTGCTGCTGCGCCGCACGGTCACGCTCGCTCCCGCGATCGGCTTGCTGTTGACCGGCCTCGAGCCGACCCGGCTGCTCATCCTGAGCCAGGTGGTGCTGTCGTTCGGCCTGCCTGCCGCGCTGCTGCCGCTGCTGCACCTCACGTCCCGGCGCGAGGTCATGGGGGAGCATGTCAACAGCCGGGCCACGACCACGGTGGCCGGGCTGGGCTGTGTGGCGGTGTGCGGGCTGAACTTCTGGGTGCTGGCCGGCCTCGTCGGCTAGCCGGCCCAGCGCGTACGCCGTCGGCGGGGACGACTCACGCCTCTGCATTTCATCTGAGGTGAAGACGAGGAGTAGCGCGGGGGCACTGGTCACGCTGTGGTTGACATGTGATGTCAGTCCGTGTTCCCGCGATGGCGCCGAGTGTGACTGACGTTGAGTGCCCGCCGCGCCCGCAGCCGCGCCGTCGTGACCGAGACGCTTGGCGACTGGTTGGGCGCCGTCTGTAGTGTCCGTAGTGCCGCGGCTAAGCGTCGCCGTGTGCGGGCGGAGCGCTCATGCGCGGGGACGACTGCGACGCGGCGGAGATGCGGGCTCTGGGCGAGCTGGCTGCCGTGTTCGATTCAATGATGGGTGTCAAGTTCTTCTCCGCGGACACGAACTTGCGCCTCGAGCGGATCCAAGGCCTCGTCGACCTGGTCGGTTCACCGCAGGCTGCCTATTCCCACGTGCACGTCGGTGGCACGTCAGGCAAAGGCTCCGTCGCCGCCGCGACCGCCGCAGTCCTGACCGGGCACGGGGTTCGTGTCGGGCTGCACATGTCGCCGTATGTGCAGGCCCTGAACGAGACGTGGCAGCTTGACGGCCGCAACATTGCGCCGTCGGTAGTGCTGGCCGCCGCGCGGCGCCTCGCCGACGCCCAAAGATCTGCGGTCTTGCCTTACGGGCCCGCGTCCTGCTTCGAGTTCAAGGTCGCTCTCGCCTTCTGCCTGTTCCGGAACGCCGACGTGGGGTGTGCGGTCGTCGAGGTCGGTCTCGGCGGGGCGCTCGACGCGACGAACGTCATGGGGGCGGGGGTCAAAGTGCTGACGAACGTCGGGCTGGACCACACCGACGTCCTCGGCAACACCGTGGAGGAGATCGCGGCCGACAAGGTCGGCATCTTCCGTCCGGGAGGCCAGGTTGTCAGCGGGGTGACACAGCCAACGGTGCGCGCATTGGTGCGGGCGGAGTGCCAGCGACTAGAAACGCCTCTCTGGCTCTTGGATGAGGGACTGACCGCGAAGCGCACTACGGAAGGTCGCCTGCATGTGCACGCTACGGGCGCTTTCGACCTGGTGGTGAAGTTGCCGGTCGGGTGGCGGCGCCATCAGGACGTGAACACGGCGCTCGCGCTCGCGGCGGCGCAGGCGTCGCTCGGGCACGATCTCGACGCGGAGGTCTGCGCCCGCGCTCTCACAGCTGTGAGCCTCCCCGCGCGCGTGGAGGTATTCGAAGTTTCAGGACAGGCCGCCGTGCTCGATGGTGCCCACAACGAGGACAAGCTCCGTGCATCGCTGGACGCGGTCAAAGGACGGTACCCAGGCCGGTCCCTCGTCGGCGTCGTCGCGCTGAAGGCGGACAAAGACGTAGACACGGCTGTACGCCTGCTCGCAGCCGACCTTGACGCTGTCGTCTTCACGCGATTCAGCGCGCCACCTTGGACATGTGTGCCGCCGAGCGAGTTGGCCGAGGCAGCGAGGAGAGCGGGCGCCGCGCGGGTCGAGGTAGTCGAAGACCCGATCCAGGCGCTGACTCGTGCCGAAAACCTGGCGAACGAGGACGCGGTGGTACTGGTGACGGGCTCGCTGTACCTGGCTGGCCATGTGCGCCAACGTTGGGTGAGCGACGCTGATGCGGTGTTGCGAGGTGGCTCCTACGTCGACGCCGACTGATCCACGGTCGTGCGGACGTGGGCCAAGGCGGCACGCGGCTCCCGGATCGCTGGACGGCGCACGTGCAGGCGGGTGAACGCCTCCTGTGCGACGTTCTCCGGGTCATCACTGCCAGCAGCGCCGCCAGACGCACTATGGAGGGGAACTGCATCCGGAACAGCTCAGTGGCGGTCACGACCTCGGCGGGCTGCGCCGACGCCGGCTTCGCTTCCGGAGCGTTGAGGACCACCACCAGTAGAACGCTCTCGCGCGCCGATGGTTCACCTCAACCCCGCAACAATGTTCGGACCCACGGACGATCCCTGACCGACGCGCGCCGGCGCAGCGGCAGTGCCAGCCGCTCGCCAAACAGGTGCAGGACGCTTTCATCGCGCTCAGCGTCGTCTTGCCGCTGCCGGGTAGCCCGGTCACCACGACAAATGGTCGACTGACGCGATCAGGGACGAGCCGTTAGGCTGGCGGCTCGACGTGTGACTGGCGGCTATGGGGTGGGTGACCACCGGGAAGCGCACATCGGAGAGCCGTCCGCCTGGACTCTCCGGGAGGTTCTCAATGTCGGTGTTCTCAGATCTCGATGCCAGCTCCCAGCCCGAACAGCCCCTGCGGTACCTCGATGACACCGATGCTTTCATGTCGGCTTTCAAGGCCTACATCGTCGCCGTCATGGCCCGCTACGTGCCGAACGGTCGCGTGCTCGATCTCGGTTGTGGCGTAGGCCATGACCTGACACGGTTGTCCAAAGGTGGCCTGAGGCCCGTGGGCGTTGACCTCAGTCACCTCGCGCTGCAGCGAGCAATCAGCAAGTTTCCGGCCGTTCTCCAGGCTGATGGAGCAAGGCTTCCATTCATGGACGCAACCTTTGACGGTTGCCGCCTCGAACGAGTGCTGCAGCACGTCCCTGCGCCGAATCTGGTCGTTGACGAGATCCTGCGGGTCGTCCGCCCTGGCGGAGTTGTGGCCCTTCTGGAACCCGATCACACCTCGATGCGCGTGGACAGTG
>CAXSDR010000020.1:0-42901 GCA_964236445.1 uncultured Motilibacteraceae bacterium
ATGCGTGGCGCCGCGATGGTGACGATCGTCGCGGTCCTCGTCGTCATGGTGGCGGTCATGACGCTGCTTCCTGCGCTGCTCGCCATCGTGGGCACACGCATCGACGCGCTGCGACTGCCGCTTCCGCGCCGGAGCGCTGCGGAAGGCATGTGGGTGCGCTGGAGCGGCTTCGTCCAGCGACGCGCGGCGCTCGGTGCCGCTGCTGGCATCGCCATCCTCGTCGCGCTGATGCTGCCGTTGAGCGGTCTGCATTTCGGGTTTCCCGATGCAGGCAACACACTTCAGGGAACCCAGACTCGTACGTCTTATGACATGACAACCCAGGCGTTCGGCAAGGGTGCCAACGGTCCCCTCCTCGTGGCGGCCGATCTCGACCGACCGGGCGACCGCGCGGCTGTCGATGCGCTCGCATCGAGCCTCAGCAAGGCCGCTGGTGTCGCGAGCGTGTCACCGGTTCAGCTCAACCCGGCGGGTGATGCAGCCCTGCTCTCCGTGACTCCCCTGACGAGCCCGCAGGACCCGGCCACAGACGACCTCGTACGCCGCTTGCGCAGCCAGGTGGTCCCCGCTGCCACTGCCGGCACCGGCACACACGCCCACATCGGCGGCATGACTGCGATGAGCATCGACAGCACGCACGACGTGTCGAAACGGCTCCCTCTGCTGATCGGCGGCGTTGTCCTGCTGTCCATGCTCCTGCTGCTGGTCGTGTTCCGCAGCGTCGCGGTCGCGATCAAGGCGGCGGTCATGAACCTGCTCTCGATTCTCGCCGCCTACGGCGTGGTGGCTCTGGTCCTCGAAGGCGGCTGGGCAGGGAAGCTCGTCGGCATCGACACGCCGACGCCGCTGCCGTCGTTCGTGCCGGTGCTGATGTTCGCGATCCTCTTCGGTCTGTCCATGGACTACGAGGTGTTCCTGCTCAGCCGCATCCGCGAGCACTGGTCCCGCACGGGCGACAACGCCAGCAGTGTCGCTCACGGACTCGCGGGCACGGCGCGCGTCATCACGGCTGCCGCAGCGATCATGGTCGCGGTGTTCGGCGCCTTCGTGCCGAGCCACGAGATCATGCTCAAGGTGATCGGCGTGGGCCTGGCATCGGCCATCTTCATCGACGCGACCGTCGTCCGACTGCTGCTCGTCCCGGCAGCCATGCAGTTGCTCGGCCGCGCCAACTGGTGGCTTCCCACCTGGCTCGACCGGCTCCTGCCCGAGCTGCAGGTCGAGGGTCGACCGGAGCACCACGCGCCGATCGTCCTTCCCGGCGCATCCGGGCTCCCCGGGCAGCGAGAGCAGCATCGCGTCAGCGTCGACGTCTGACGACGGTGCGGTGAGCCCTCATCTGATGGGCACCCCGACGACGTTGACCGGTGGTTCGACATGCTGCGCTGCTGGCGACGGGCATGGTGTGGCGGTCCGGGAGATCGCGGCGTCTCTTCCTCGCCGTGGCAGCATGGCGTGATGTCTATAACGAGCGTCAGGTACGGGCTGGCTGCGGTGGCTCTTTCTGTGCCCTCCTTCGTTGCGGCTGCACCGGCTGCCGATGCCAGCACCTCGCGGGTCACCGTGGTGCGCGTGGTCATCGCGGGGTGTCCGCCCGGCTGCACGATCAGTGCTCAGAATGAGTCCGGCGACATCGAGCGGCTGTCGGTGACTGCCCGCGTGCGTGATGGTCGTGCCACGTTGCGGGTTCCGACCGCGTTGACACGCGGAATGTTCTTCACGGTGACTGACCGAGCCGGTGATCAGGGTGGCGAAGGCGTGAGTGCGGTGGTGTTGCGGTACGCGTCCGCTCCCGTCGGTCGGGTCGTCAGCGATCGTGAGGCGAGGACGTCACGGAACGGCCAAATCTGTTGGGCCGGCACAAGGTCGACTGATGTGACGTTCCGGATGAGAGCGCAACGGTTTCCCAACAATGACGCCAGGGGCTACGACGCCGTACGGGTGTGGGCATCACCGGCGGTGCACAGTATCGGTGAGATGCAACTGACTGCCCAGGGTGCGGTCGGACTCGAGGCTGTGAACCAGTGCTATTTGTGAGGTTCACGCATTGTTGAGGAATTGCGGCGACTGTTCGACGCCAAGAGATGTCCGGCATGCGCACCGCTGGCCTCGGGCGGGCGCCTTCCGGGAAACGTTGGTGAAGGGGCGTCGGCGATGGCTGGCTGGTCGCTCAATCACCTAACCGGGCCTCCGCGGCGGCAGTGGCTTGGCTTATTTCTCCTTTTGGCTAGAGGCCTTGGTAAGGCAGTGCAGCTACAACGGTTGTATGCACGACGAAGACGACGGATACTCGACTTAGCTTTGGGCATAAATTGCTGACTTACCCTCCACTGATTGTGGCTCAGGGTGGAGACCGACGCAGGCGACGACACGCTGGACCTGCTCGACCAGCTACTGGGCGCTCTCCTTGCTCGCGTTGACCGGGCGGGCACCGGGGAGCGGCTCGGACGTTGCCGACCCTGGACTTGGCTGCCGTCAGCTCCTGCGCGTCCTGCAAGGCGGCGGCGGCCGCCCCTCCCCGCTCGGACGGACAGTCGTCGAGGTCGGCCGGTTCACCAAGACGATGTACCCACTCGCCCACCTCGACGACGAGACCTACCGCCGACGGATCCTCACCCGACTCAACCGCACCGAAAGCCGCCACGCCCTCGCCCGGCCGTATTGCACGGTCAACGCGGGCAACTACGCCAGCGCTACCGCGAAGGTCAAGAAGACCAGCTCGGCGCCCTCGTCCTCGTCAACGCCATCGTGCTGTAGAACACCCGCTACGAGAACGCCGTCCTCGATCAGCACCGCCACGACACATCAACCTCCTCGGCCGCTACCAATTGCGCGCCACCGACCTCACCGACGGCCAACTCCGACCACTGCGAGACCCCGCCACACCAGAACCTGCCAGTCAGGCGAGCGGTTGGCGCACGATCCTGCACGGTTGCTACTCAGACCCCGACGCGGTCACCCGACCGGCATCGGGCGCAGGGCTTGCCGAACGATCCGGAGGCGGGCGGGAGCGGTTCCTCAGCAGGTCGTAGAATTGTCCCGATGACGTCTTCGCCTGTGACGACCGCTGCCAGCACCGACCGCCGCACCGAGCACATCGACACCGACCACAGCGACGTCTCGCTCGCTCGACGCCGGATCGCCGTCTGCTTCACGTTCGCACTGCTGGGCCTCGTGGTCGGCGGCTGGGTGTCGCGCATTCCCGACGTCAAGCACCACGTCGGCCTCAACTCGGCCGGCTGGGGCTCTGTGTCGGTGGCCTCATCGATCGGCTCGCTGGTCGCCGTGCTGCTCGGCTCCGCCATCTCCGGCCGCATCGCCCCGCGCCGCATCACTTTGTTCGCTGCGCCACTCGCGCTGTGTGCGCCTTTGCTGCTGGGGCTCGCGCCGAGCCCGCTGTTGCTCGTGCCTGCGCTGCTGTTCTTCGGTTTCTGCACCGGCTCGTTGTCCGGTCCGGTCAATGCGCTGGCGGCGACGGTCGAGCGTGCCTATGGCCGGCCGATCATGGCGAGCTTCCACGCGTGCTTCAGCGTGGGCACGCTCGCCGGTGGACTGCTCGGCGCTCTTGCAGCTCGCACCGGCATGACCGTGACGGCCCAGTTCGGCGCCACCAGTGCGGTGCTCGCGCTCGGCCTCGTCGCCTGCCGGCCGTTCCTCCCGCGCAATGCCGCCGTTGCCACCGGCGAGAGGTCGCTGCCGATTCACAAGAGGTGGACGCGCCAGCTGCTGCTCATCTCGGCCGTCGCGGCCTGCTCGAGCCTCGGCGAGGGTGCGGCCAACCAGTGGAGCGCGCTCTACGCCCATGACTACCTGCACGCGAGCTCCGGCACCGCCGCCATCACCTACTCCACCTTCGCCTTGACCATGACCGCCGGCAGGTCCACGGGTGACCGCTTCGTGTCCCGGCTCGGGCGGGCGAGGTTCCTGCGGATCAGCGGCCTGCTCGCAGCTGCTGGGCTCGGCGCGGGGTTGCTCATGGGGACCGTGGCCGGAGCGATCATCGGCTTCGGTGTGATGGGCGCAGGGATGTCCTGCATAGTCCCCACCGCCTACGCCGCAGCCGGCAATCAGGCCGACCTGCCGGCGGCGCAGGGCGTCTCGACGGTCGTGACCACGGCCTGGCCCGCATTTCTCGTGGGACCGCCGGCGATCGGCTGGATCGCCCAGGCGACCGATCTGCGCATCGCCCTGCTCTGCGTGGTCGCCGCGCCGTTGGGCGTCGCCGTCCTCGGCGGGCGCGTACGCGCACAGCGCCTCGTTCCCGCCGCGTAGCGCACGTCGCGCCGAATGCGGTGGGCGTCGTGTGCCGTCACGTGGCACGGTCAGGTCATGCACCCGGCGCTCCGCGACGCGCTGGGCGTGGTCTGGGGTGACGTGCGCGAGTGCGGTGTGACCTCGGACGTCGCCGCCGCGGGTGCAGACGGGTCTTCACCGTGACGGCTGAGCGCTGGCGCACTCACGCGGAGATCCTGGCCGCGCTCGCTCGCTTCGAGGGCCTGGTGACGGGCTATGTGCCGCCCGCCGCGTACGCCATCGGGCTGCTTCCTGCCGTTCCTCGTTCGGCGGCGGAGGTCTTCCCGATGGTCAGCGACGGCGGACGCCGGCTTCCTGCGAGCGTCCTGGCGACGGTGTGCGGCCATGTGCGTGGCACAGCGACCTACCGTCTGACGCGGGCGCAGCTGTCCGACGCGATCGAGCGACTCGCCCCAGCCGAGGCGTGCACGGACTATGACCATCCGAATCTCGTCGCGTGGCGGGCTGTCGCCGCGCGGGCTGAGCAGCGGACCGACGCCGTCATCGTCGCGGTCTTCGTGCAGCATCGAGCGGATCTCGTTGTGGGCGTCGCCGATGAGCTGATGCGCGACGCGCTCGACATCCCCGGCTTCGTTGTCCATGTGCCGCGCTTCGAGGCGGCCTCCTCGCGATCCGTTTTTCCAGCGACACCAGCACAGCTGCCGAGTGGTGAAGCGGCGCCCTCCCTCCTTCCAGGACGTTGAGGCGCCGCATCACGATCCTCATCCCGACGAGGCTCAAACGCCTTGTTCTGCGGCCGCGAGCAGGCGCACGACCGTGCCGGCCCAGTCAAGGGTCGTGAGAGGGTCGCGGTCGACCGCGTGTTGGGCCGGAATCGGCGGTCGGCCGCCTGGTGGATGCCATTCAAAACGCTGACTGAAGTCGGATGTTCGGGTGATCTGCCATCCATTGTCGTCGTGAATGAGTCGGTGGTGTTTATGGCAGAGCATGACCAAGTTGTCACAATCGGTGGGTCCACCATGGGACCAGTGAATGACATGGTGTGCTTGGCACCAAGAATGCGGCCGATTGCACCCCGGGAACACACACCCGTTGTCCCGCACACGAAGTGTCTTGTGCTGACCCGGTGACACGGTGCGCGCGGTTCGGCCGAGGGCGAGCGGAACGCCGAGCGGGTCGACCACCACGGTATCGACGGCACTGTCGCAGGCGATCCGCCGCGCGGCTTGCGGACCGAGGGCGAACTCGAACAGGCCGGTCAAGGCGCTGCGGGTCCCCATGCCGTCGCCGGTGTAGGCCGTGAGCATCGGCACGTCCAACACCAGGGTCACGTGCGGCTTCTGCCCGCCGGTGGAGGGCAGCTCCCCGGTGGCGAGCAACCGGGTGCAGATCTCACCCAACGCGTCAGCATTGCGCTGAGACCGGGACCGCAGATCAGGCCCGTCGTCGTCGGCATCACGAGGGGCCGCCAGCGCTTCCAGGCAGGCCACCACTGCTGACCCGGCCTCAGGGTCAAGGACGCCGTCCACGACGACCATCCCGTCGAACGTGCGCGAGACATGCAGCGAGCGCTGCGCAAACACGTCCACGTCAGCGTCATTCGCGACAGCAGCGGCATCGCCCTGCACCGCCGCCTTGATCCGGTTCACGGCCGTCCGCAGCACCCGACTGTCGAAGCGGCGCGCCAGCTCCACCAGCGTCGACGCAGCCTCAGTCATCACCGGGCCGGGGAGGACATCCGCCGCCTGCCCGAAGACGGAGAGCTGACCCCCGGTCAACCGACCCGAGCTGTGCGCCTCACCCACGATCGCGTGGTCGCGTGACACCCGGGCGTTCGCGACGTGCCGCTTCGCCTCCCAGTCCGTCATCTGCAGCGTGTGTCGCAGCCACGACTGCGTCGTCAGGCACCCATCCACCCCAGCCGCGCCTCGCGAGTCGAAAGCCGCCAGAGCCGCCAACGCCTGCGCCCGGGCCGACTCCGCAACTCGGAAAAGCCGTTCGAGCTCAACGGGCATTGCGGCGACCGGAAGGTCGTCGAACGCCACGACTGAAGGAATCGAACACATGTTCGAATAGTAGCCGATCCGAGCTACACGATCAACCCTTGATACGACGCCGCATATCGTCGACCGCACCCTCGAGTGACCGCTCCCGGTCGTTCGAGAAAATTGCCTGAAGCAGGCGGCGGCTCGCTCGAGAAACCAGACGCGATAAGCACCAGTCAGAGGTCGACGCGGGCTTCGACAAGTTGTTCCGCGTTCGCCTGCCTCACGCCGCCCAGCCGGTGCGGATCGCCGACTCAGAGCGAGGCGCGGGCTTTAGTGATGCTGCGTTCGGCCAAGTCCAGCATCCACTGCCGGTTCGGAAGTCCGTGCCCGCAATCCGGAGCGGTCCCTCAACGGGGAGAGCACCTGCGCGTAGTGAAACAGCTGCAGCCTGTGCGGGTCGAGATCGGTGGAGCCCAGCACGGGGTAGGCATCGCCGAACCTCATCTGGAGCCACGCGTGCTCCACTCAACGTCGAAATAGGCCGTCCCCTCGATGTCGATCAGGGCGGCTTCGCCGCGAGAGGTGAGGAGAACGTGGTCTGGCCGGAGCTCGCCATGGACCAGCCCGTAGACCTGACGTGGCGTGACGGCGCTGTGCAGAAGATGCAGGTGCTCGACGATCCGTTGGTGTGCGTCGGCGAGCCGGGTGTCGTGAATCGCCACCGCATCAAGATGACTGAGCGCCCGGGAAAGAATGACGTCTTCGGTGCGACGGGTCTGGGACGCTTCACCGCGCTATGGCAGCGAGCTTTCCGTAGTGCCTGCTCGGTGTGGTATGCATGCGTCGCAAGGCGTCCGAGAGCGCCGCCAGCGGCGCCGCGGCCGCGACAAGATCGCGTTCCATGAGCGCTTCGAGCGTGCGCCCGCCGACGTCCTCGACCAGCGCCATGGGAGCGCTGAGATGGCGGGCCTCACGGTCGAGCATCAGTAGGTGTGGGGTCCGCGGCACCAGCGGCGGTCAAGGCCGCGTGGCCGACGGCGAACAGCTCCGCTCCGGACGCGTCGTGAACTTGTCGTCCGGAACCGTCGGCGACGCTGGCCAGTAGTCCTCGGCGTCCGCCCAGACGTAGAGAATCGCGGTCGTCCCATCATCTAGCCGAAGCCGGTAGACGCCCTTCTTGCTGCCGCCGGGAAGTCGGTCCAACGCAGTCAGCCTCCGGTCAGCGCCGAACTGCTCCGTTACCAGGTCGTGCACATCGTCGGGCTGCAGGAATCGCCGGTTCATGATCACTCGTTTCAGGTCGACCGGGACATGATTCCCCTTGCATGGCCGATGATGGCGTGGGTCCGCCGTCGCCGGTTGCGACGGGAGACGTGCATCGACTCGCCGACCCCGGCCCAGATCACTCCACCCGCGTCGTACGCCGGTCGATCTCCATCCACCGCTCCGGCGCTGCCAAGGAGGAGAAACCGCAACGCCGGTAGACCTCGTGTGCGTCTTTCGTAGCCAGGACGAACCGCTTGACGCCTTGCGCTGACAGGTCCTCGACGACGCTGTTCACCAACCAGGTGCCGAGCCCGCGACCTCGATGTGCCGTGTCGACGAACACGTCGCAGATCCACGCGAACGTCACCCGATCCGTCACCACGCGAGCAAAGGCGACCATGTCGACCGCTTCGGTGTCAGCGACGAAGACACTGTAGGGCAACGATCCTGCAACCGTCGCGACAACCACATCGCGCTCGCGTCCGGCTGCCCACCAGGACTGCTCCGCCAGCCACTCGTGCACCCGGTCGATGTCGACCCGGGCGGGGTCCGTCGTCAGCGCGTACGCGCCCCGTCGCCGGTCGCTCAGTGTCGCGATGTCAGAACCTGCTCCTGCGGCAACGTTTCGCTCAGAGATCTGCACGAGTGATTGGTACCACGGCAGCCGTCATGACGGCTCCTCAATTCCTGGTTCGGCGAGGCTCGGCTCCCCCTGCCGCTCGCCGGAGGATCGCACGCGGCGTACGGAAGCGGCGATGCCCCCGGCCCCCAGCGAGATCAGCACCGCGGGGGCGATCAGCTGGCCGCGAATCTGTGCATCGGTGATCCCCGCCGACAAGCACAGCAACGCAACACCGAGAAACACGAGTCCGGCAACCAGGCTCAGCACGTCGAGGTCATGACGTCGCACGACGCACCTCCAGGTCTCCGATGCGAAGGGTCAGGTCGAGCACCAGCGTCCCGGTGGAGGAGCTGCCGGGAAACCGCTGAGTCACGTACTCGTTCTGGACGGAGACCCCATCGGGCAGCCGCGTCTGACCGATGCGCTGTTTTGTCGTCAACTCGATGGACACGTCGTTGGGCACGATGACGAGAAGCTCCCCGACGCCCATGCGCGTTCTCGCCACAATGCGCTCGCCCGGCCCTGGGTGCAGGTCGCGCAGGTCGAGGTGCCCTTGGCCGGCCCCCAGCTCGTAGGTGTGCAGCTGAGCCTGCTGGGCGTCGACGGGGTGCCATGTGCGCTCTCCGACGCCGGACGGCAGATCGTTGGGCACGGACGAGACGACGAGCAGCGCGATCATCAGCGCGATGCCGGGAAGGACGAGCCATCTCGCCCGCCCTGCGAAGGTGCCGACGAGCAGGCCGACCGCCAGAACCACGAGGACGGCAGCCAGAACGACCTGTGCATGCCGTTTGGTGTTCATGTCGAGGTCCGCCGCCCACAGCACGCCGCCGACGAGGAACGAGGAGCTCAGCGCGAGTGCTCCGAGGGCGCTGTGCTGCCTGGCTGGTTTCGGTGGCTTGGCCATGGGAGGGGGATCGGGCGCGGCGGCCGCGGCATACGGGCCATGAGGTGCGAACGGCTGTGCGTACGCCGGCGCCTCCGGCATCGACGCCGTATACACGGTTGACCCACCCGCCTCCTGCGGCATGGCGCTCCATGCCGGGAACGGTGCTGCGGTGGAGCCTGCCTGCCGCGGCGGGGGCCGGTCACCGCGGAGCCCGACGATGACGATCACACCCACGACGGTGAGGACCACCAGGAAGCCGGGACCGAAACCGGCGCCCGCGAAGCCACCCACGATGGGGAGGCCGATCAACGTCACGACGAGCGGGGCGACAACCGAACCGTCGGCCCGCCCGCGTACGAGCCGCTCACCCAGCGACTCCGCCTGGCCGTCCTCGGGAATGAGCAGCCACGCGACGCCGTAGGCCACGACACCGACGCCGGCGAAGAGCGTGAGGACGACGAGCACGACGCGGTAGATCAGCGGGTCGACTCCAGACGCACGACCGAGGCCACCGCAGACGCCGGCAATCTTGCGGTCAGCGAGCGACCGTCGCAGGTCCTGCAGGCCACGGGAGACGCCGTTGGTCCAGCCGTACGCCGTGTGGGGTGCCGACGCTGCCTGCGGCGCAGCGTCGGCCGGGACCTCGCCCGTCTTGTCGAAGCTCGGTGACTCGGGAATATCGCTCATGCGGCCCATGCTGTCGCCGGGCGCACCCTTGGCGCATCGGGGTGGTGTCCCTGACCTGACCCTGAGGTTGGCGACGACTGATCTGGGGGTTCGCCCGGTGCCCCTGCCCGGCGAACGGTGCCACGATGACCGGGTGAGACTTCCGTGAGGCCGAGGTCGGCGCGGCTGCGCCCCGGGCGCCGCGCGCTGAGCGGCCCGCAAGATGTCACCACCGCGCGCTACGTCCGCGTCAGTGATGGCCGCGTCGTCGCCGGCGTGGCCCGTGGTCTTGCGACCCATCTCGGCACAGACGTCCTGATCGTGCGCATCGCCTTCCTCGTGCTCGCGCTCGGTCGCGGCGCAGGCGTGGTTCTCTATGCAGCGCTCTGGGTGCTGGCGCCGCTGGAGACCGAGTCGGGCGAGCTCCGGGAGGAACGCCCGTCCGAGACCGGCGAGCTCGGCTACCTGCTCGCTCTCGGTGCCTTTGTCGTCGGCGGCCTGCTCGCCGCGCGTGCCGTCGGGGTCGGACTCGGCGGACCCGTGCTCTGGCCCTTGGCTGTGGCGGGGTTCGGGGTTGTGATCGTCTGGCGGCAGGTCGATGACGTGCAGCGTGCCCGTTTCCGTGCGGCCACCGGCTCGTCACGGCTCCTCGGCGCCGTACGCGCCGGCGTGGGCATGCTCGGCGTCGTCGCGGGTGGTGCTGTCCTGCTCGCCGCTCCGTCGTTGTCGGCGACGCGCCGGGCCTTCCTGGCGACAGCGGTCGTTGTCGTCGGGCTGGCGCTGGTGTCGGGTCCCTACTGGGTGCGGATGGCCCGCGAGCTCACCGCCGAACGTGCGGCCCGCATCCGCGAGCAGGAGCGCGCTGAGGTCGCCGCACACGTGCACGACTCGGTGCTGCACACGCTCACGCTCATCCAACGGCACGTGAACGACCCGCGCGAGATCGCGCGACTGGCTCGTGCCCAGGAACGCGAGCTGAGGGCTTGGCTCTACCGAACGGTTCAGGCGCCGGACACGATGTTCCAGCGCGCGATCGAGGGCGCTCTCGCCGAGGTTGAGGACGCGCACGGCGTCGCCATCGACGTCGTCGTCGTCGGTGACGCCCCCGTGGACGAGCACGTACGCGCGTTGCTCGGCGCCACCCGTGAAGCGGCAATCAACGCGGCCAAGCACGGCGGCGGAGCGCCGGTCAGCGTCTATGCCGAGGTCGAGCACGACGCCATCGAGGTGTTCGTACGCGACCGCGGCCCCGGCTTCGCCCTCGCGGACGTGCCCGCCGACCGCATGGGCGTGCGAGGCTCCATCGTCGGACGCATGGAGCGACACGGTGGCCGCGCCATGGTGACCTCCGTGGTGGGCGAGGGCACGGAGGTCGCGTTGCGCCTGCCGTGCCACGCCGCGGAGAGAAGGGCGGAGAGCTGATGAGTGAGCAGCGCGAGCACAGAACCCAGCCGGAAGAGGCAGGGGATGCCCGACGCGAGGTGCGGGTCGTGCTTGTCGACGACCACCGCATGTTCCGCACAGGCGTGCGCACCGAGCTCGAAGCCCCGTTGCGCGTCGTGGGCGAGGCGGCTGACGTGGAGTCGGCGGTCACCACCGTCTCGTCGCTGAAGCCCGACGTCGTGCTCCTCGACGTGCACCTGCCGGGCGGTGGTGGCGTCGCGATCCTCCAGCGTCTCGTCCCCGTCCTTCCCCACGTGCGCTTCCTGGCCCTCTCGGTCTCCGACGCCCCCGAGGACGTCATCGCCGTGATCCGCGCCGGCGCTCGCGGCTACGTCACGAAGTCGATCTCCGGGCCGGATCTCACTGCGGCCGTGGTCCAGGTTGCCGACGGTGACGCGGTGTTCTCGCCCCGGCTCGCCGGCTTCGTGCTGGACGCCTTCGCCAGCGGTGGCACCGTGACCGGTGAGGCGGCCAACGAGGATCTCGACCGGTTGACGCAGCGCGAGCGCGAGGTGCTTCGGCTGATCGCCCGCGGCTACGCCTACAAGGAGATCGCGAAGCAGCTGTTCATCTCGGGCAAGACCGTCGAGTCACACGTGTCTGCCGTGCTGCGCAAGCTGCAGCTGTCCAATCGGCACGAGCTCTCGCGGTGGGCGGCTGACCGTCGGCTGGTATGACAGGGGAGCGGGGTCACACGTGCTCCTGCACCGGCGCCGCCACGATGTCGCAGGGGATCTCCATGCACAGCACGGTCGGCCCGCCTTGCGGACTCTCGATGCGCAGTGTGCCGTCGAAGGCAGCGATGCGCCGCTCGACGCCTTCCAGCCCGGTGCCCTGACTGACGTCGGCACCTCCGACGCCGTCGTCCTGAACCTCCACACGAAGGTACGGCGGCACGTGGTCGATCGTGACGATCGCCTTGCTCGCCTTGGCGTGCTTCGAGATGTTGGTGAGCAGCTCCGACACCGCGAAGTAGACCGAGGACTCCACGGGCGGTGGAACGCGCCCGGATAGTGAGGCGCGGACCTCGACAGGGACGGCGCAGTCAAGAGCTCGTGCGCGGATCGCGTCGATGAGGCCGCGGTCAGCGAGGACCGGGGGGTGGATCCCGCGAACCAGCTCGCGCAGCTCCTTCAGTGCCTGGGCCGAGCTGTCCTTCGCCTCGGCGAGCAGGCCGCGCGCGGCAGCAGGGTTGTCGTCGAGGACGCGCTCCGCTGCGGCGATGGTCATGCCCATGGCGACAAGGCGCGACTGCGCGCCGTCGTGCAGGTCACGTTCGATCCGGCGCAATTCCGACGCCTGATCGTTGACTGTGGTCGACCGCGACTCCGTGAGGGTCTGCATGCGGGTGTTCAGTGCGGCCCAGCTCGGCCGGCCGAGCATGTAGCGCACCCAGCGGCCGTGCTGATGCAGCAAGGGGCCGGCGATGGCGAACCCCAGCACGATCTCGACGAGGCCGAGAACCGCCGACAGGACAGCGGTCCACTCGTTGCGCAGCGGGACGAAGAGATACCAGCTGTTGTCCCAGTGCTGGATGACCGGCCGCCACATGGCGAGCAGGACGACTCCCCAGACGCCGTGGATGACCGCGAGTGCAGGCAGGAAAGCGAGGAACGGCGCGACGAAGGGGTTCACGAGCAGCCACACGAGGTCGGTGCGAGTCGCGCCGTCGGACAGCGACCGGATGATCTTGCGCCAGCTCTGGACGAGTCCAGGCTCCCCCTCGATGTCCGAGGCATAGCCCCGACTCACCATGACGCCGGACCAGGCATCGGCGAGATGCCTTTGCTGGTCGGCCTCACGTCGGACGGTGCGCATGGCCGAGGGGAGCATGACGACGCCGATGCCCACCGAGATCAGCGTGACGCACAGGGACAACCACAGGAGCAGCACCGCCTCCCACAGGGCCAGACCGGTCAGGACCAGACCCCGGCCCATGGCGGTGACGGACCCGGTCCAGCGGCCCGAAGCCGCGCTGTTGACGCTCATTGGTCTTCACCCCTCCTGGACGCTTCTCTCGCCGGTCAGTCTGCCTCGTCCGACGAAGGCGGTCAGGGGTGCGGGCACTACTCTGTGCAAGTTGCGTCGCAGCCCCCGTGCGGCATCTTTTCCTTCGCTACCTCCATCTCACCACCGGAGGCACACCGTGCGCATCGTGCTCGCGGAAGACCAGTTCCTGCTTCGCGAGGGGCTCACCCGTCTGCTGCAGTCGCATGGCCTGGACGTGGTTGCCGTCGGCACCGGTCCCGACATCGATGCCGCGATCCGTGACATGGAGCCCGATCTGGCGGTCCTCGACATCCGGCTGCCGCCGAGCTTCAGCGACGAGGGCCTGCGCGCCGCACTTCGTGCCCGCCTGATGAGACCCTCGTTCCCGGTGGTGCTCCTTTCGCAGTACGTCGAGCGGCTGTACGCGCACGAGCTGCTCGCTTCGGGTGAAGGCGGCGTCGGCTATCTGCTCAAAGACCGGGTGTTCGATGACGAGCAGTTCGTCGCGGCTCTGCGCACGGTGGCCGACGGCGGCACCGTCATGGACCCCGAAGTCGTCTCACAGCTGATCGCGAACCAGACCAGTGCGACCCGACTCAACCGCTTGACCGCCCGCGAGACCGAGGTGCTCGGCCTCATCGCCGAAGGCCACTCCAACTCGGCCATCGCCGGCCGACTGTTCGTGACGGACAAGGCGGTGGCGAAGCACATCAACAGCATCCTGGCGAAGCTCGACCTTCCCCCGTCGGAGAGTGCGCATCGGCGGGTTCTCGCGGTTCTGGCCTACCTGGGCGCATGATCGTGCAGTGGACGCTCAGCAGTAGACCACCCTGAGTGGTCTGCGGGTCACGACAGCCACGCACGCGACGTAGCCGACTCCGGTCTCCACAGCTGACATGGCCACGTCTTGTGGTGTCATCGCGGCGGGACGAGTTGCGGCCGACCAGCTCAGCAGCTCCGGCGGGCGCCCCGAGCCCGTGACCTCCAGGTCGCGCAAGGGCACGTTGAGGCCGTCTCGAGTTGCTTTCAGCACCGCCTCCTTGCGCACCCATCGTGTGGCGAAGTCGAGACTTTCGTCCTGCGCGCCGGCCGCTTCGGCACACTCGGCTGGAGTCAGCACAGCTCGCACGACGTCGGGGTCGCGCGGTCGGACCTGTTCGACATCGACGCCCACGGCACTGCCCGCCTCGGTGGCGGCTACGACGACACGTTCTCCGCTGTGCGAGAGCGACATCGACCAGGACAGGTCGAAAGGCGGCTCAGGCGTCACGGGACCGTGGTCGTCGCCGGAGCAGCCCGGGCACCATCGCGTGAGCGCGACCTCGACGCCCGCCATCTGGCGCAGGGCCAGTCGTTGTAGCAGCACTCCGCTCACGAATCTCGCACGATCGGCGTCGTGATGAAGCCGGGACCATCGGCGCTGTTCTCGCAGATCCAGCTGTTCGACGCCCCGCGATGACGGCTCGGTGACCCACACGCAACACAGCAAGGGCTCCATGTCACCATCCGGCCATCGACCGGCAGACCCGCGGCATCGCGGCAAGCACGCGATCATTGAGTGAGCTGAAGTGCACTTCATCAACCTCAAGTTGTCAGCCAACGCACCATACCATACCAACAGGGTGTGTTGCGGCTGGACACGTTGCGCTAGATTCCAGGCGGATTCAGCGTCAAACCTGAGCAAAATGAGTGCGGGGGGGAAGCAAAGTGGAGGTTTGTCTTCTAGGTCCGGTGTGCGTTCACGCGTCGAGCGGTGAGAAGTCCGTGAAGTCATCGCAGGTGCGGACTGTCATGGCTTTGCTCGCTCTCTCAGCGGGGCGTGCCGTCAGCACTTCGGTGCTCATCGACGAGCTGTGGCCCGAGGTGCCGGTCCAAAATGCACGAAACGCGCTGCAGGCTTCGCTGACGCGTCTGAGGCGAATGCTCGCCGTCGCTTCAGCGGACGATGCGGTGTTCGTGCGAACGGTGCCAGGTGGCTACCTTTTGGACATCCCACGTTCGTCTGTCGACGCCCACGCGTTCAGCCTGTTGGTGGACCAAGCCAGCGATATCTCGGAGAGCAACCCTTCCGAGGCGCTGGCCATGCTTCAGGGTGCGCTCGCGCTCTGGCGTGGTCCGAGCCTGGCCGATGTCATCGGTGGGCCGCAGCTGCGCGCGGAGCAGGTTCGGCTCGATGAGATGCGTCTTGCTGCTATGGAGTCGGTCGCCGAGCTGAGGCTCAGGCTGGGAGTCTTCCGGCCCGTCGTCAGCGAGCTCAAGCGCTTGGTCGAGATCCATCCGGAACGTGAGCGCTTCAGCGAGCTGCTGATGCTGGCGCTTTATCGGGGCGGCCAGCAGGCCGAGGCACTGGCCGTGTTCGGCAATGCGCGGGCGCGACTCAGCCGCGAGCTCGGCCTCGAACCCGGCCGCGATCTCTGCCGCATGCAGCAGGCGATCCTGTCCCAGGACGCCCGGTTGGACGCCTAGCCCGTTTGGCTTGTCGCTCCACGTCAGTGCTCCGTCAGCCACGTGTCAGCAGGCCGTCACGTGCCGATGTTTGTATCGCCATATCGCTTCGAGGTTCTCACCATCGAGGCTCACAACGGCGGACAGGGCATACGGCATGACATCGATCGTGGACGTGGCGACGCACTGGCCGCTTCAGGTCCAGCTCGAGAGCAGGCAGGAAGCCCTCGGCATCACGGACATCGAAGCGAGGCGCTACAGGCGAGGCTTCGGGCTCGACCTCATCTGCTGGGATGCGGACGAGTCGGAGGAAGAGAGTCTTCTCGCAGCCGCAGGGAAGCTTTCCATGCTGAAGGGAGAGGAGCACCGTGTCCGCTACATCGTCCGTGCGCGCACGGTTCGCGCCGCTTCGCCCTACGGTGTCAGCCCGCTGCAGAACGTCCGCCAGGCGCTCGACCTCGAGCATGCCCAGACGTTCACAGTCACGGACCAGGCGTGCGCATCCGGTCTTCTTGCCGTAAACACCGCCGGCATGCTGCTCGAAGCCGACAGCGACCCTGAGGCGCTGGCTCTGGTGCTGCTGGGCGAGAAGGCTCACGGCGCCATCTGTCAGATCGTCCCCCGGGTCGCTGTCAACGGTGAGGGGACAGCAGCCGTCCTCCTCCGCGCTCATGGCAGCTCAGGAAAGATGCTCGGCTACGCCGCGCTGACTGCGCCCATCCTCGACTCTGCTCTCGTGATGTCGCCCGAGACGCAGGCGCAGTTCGGCGCGATGTATCCGGTGGCGCTGAGGCGGGTCGTGATGGGCGCACTCGATGCGGCGGGCCTGGCCCCTTCGGACATCGATGTCCTGCTCCCGCACAACGTCAACCGGATGATCTGGGCCAAGCTGGCGCCGGGTCTCGGGTTTCCCATCGATCGTGTCTTCCTCGACAACGTTCCCAAGACGGGCCACTGCTTCACGGCTGACCCGTTCATCAACTACGTCAGCGCCCTGGAGCTCGGTCGCCTTCACCCCGGCCAGCGTTGTCTCATGACGTCGGTCGGGCTGGGAGCGACTTTCGCAGCCATGGTCTTCGAGCCCTGAGCCCAGACGGAGCGCAGGCGTCGGAAATGGATATTCACATGCCCAGTACGCATTTCACCGAGCGCCTGCGCCGAGCCGTGCTCGACGAAGACGGCGATGACCTCCTGTTCATCGGCAACTTCGAGGTCGAGGAGCAGTGGGCGGTGGGCGAGGTCACGCTGCCGCGTCTGACCTCGAGGGCGAGTGCGGCCGTAGTCAACCGCATGGACGAGTTCGCGTTGCTGCTCGCCGACGACAGGAGCCACGTCCTGTTGAAGGCTGCTCCTGATGCCGGCTACCTCGACTATCTGCAGGGCGTCGGATTCCGGCTGCCTACGGTCCACGTGCTGCCCGTCCAGGACTCCCAGCAGTCGGTGACCCAGGACGCTCTGTCGTGCCTCGAACAGATGCCCGACCTGGCCGAGCTCGTCGCGCGTGGAGTTCGCTTGCTGCCCCACGGGGTCTCTGCGATCGAGGAAGACCTCGCACGTCGCAGCTCCCTTCCCCTCGCCGCACCGGGATGGCAGACGAGCAAAGCGGTGAACAGCAAGGTCTACAGCCGCCGTCTGGCTCATGAGCTGGGGCTGCGCCAGCCGGAGGGGTGGGCGGCCAGCAGTGTCGAAGAGCTCCTGGCTGCGGGGGAAGCGGCTCTCGGTCTGCTCCGACGTGGTGTCGCGGTGGTGGTCAAGGAAGCGTTCGGCGTGTCAGGCAAGGGCATAGCTGTTGTCCACTCCGAGCAACGACTCAAGCGCCTGGTGCAGCTGATCACCGACAAGGCCGCTCGCGCCGGCGTCGCGCCGCAGTTCGTCATCGAAGCGTGGCTCAACAAGGCGACCGATCTGAACTACCAGTTCACCGTCGCCCGTGACGGAGGCGTCGTCTTCGACTTCGTCAAGGAGGCGGTTACTGAAGGAGGCGTCCACCGGGGCCACAGGTTCCCGGCTCACCTGTCGCCTCCCCAGACGACCGAGCTGCTCGACGCCGCGGCGGCGATCGGGAAGCGCCTCGCCGAAGACGGCTACTTCGGGGTCGTCGGCGTCGACGCGATCCTGGACGACGGGGGATCCCTCTTCCCGATCCTCGAGATCAACGCACGCAACAACATGTCGACCTACCAGCTGCCTGCCCAGGAGCTGCTCCTGGCGGAAGGTCAGGTCGCCGTGGCGAAGCACTTCGACCTGCGGGTCACGAGCCGGATCGCCTTCGACAGTGTTCGCGTGGCGCTGGACGGGCTGTTGGTCCAGAGCCGAGGAGACTCAGGAATGCTGATCAACAACTTTGCCACCGTCAACGCGGGGCTCGTCGATGGCAGTGGTGACACGGAGGGCTCGCCCGGCAGGCTGTACGTCCTGTCGTTCGCCTCGTCAGAGGCGGAGCTTGCGTCCCTCGATGCCGACGTGGCCGAGCGGCTCGCGTCGGTGCCGGGGGTCCGAGCATGAGCAGCGCGTTCTCGATCCAGGGGGTGTCCATCGAGGCGCTCGCTGCGGAGTACGGGACGCCGATGTACGTCTATGACGCCGCCGTCCTGCAAGGCACGATGGCCGAGATCTCCGCCCAGCTCCATCCGCGTCTGGAGATCTTTTTCTCACTCAAGGCGAATCCCAACATGTCGGTCTGCGCGGTCCTGCATGCGGCAGGAGCCTGCGCCGAGGTTTCTTCCCTCGCCGAGCTGCAGACGGCTCTGCGTGTTGGTGTGAACCCCGACGACGTGATGTTCCTCGGACCGGGCAAGAGCAGGGAGGAGATCGAAGCCTGCCTCGACGTAGGCATCTACGCGGTCATCTGTGAGTCGTTCGGTGAGCTGGAGCTGATCGATGGGCTGGCTCGCGAACGCGACCTCATTGCCCCGGTCGTCCTGCGCATCAATCCGAGCTTCGCGGTCAAGGGCTCGGGACTGACCATGGGCGGCAAGCCCAGACAGTTCGGCATCGATGAGGACCAGCTGACTCAGCGGTCAAGCGTCATCGCGGACAGCCGGAACGTGCGGCTGATGGGGGTCCAGGTCTATCTCGGCACCCGCATCCTGACGGAGGCGGCGATAGTCGAGAACACGCAGCGGATCTTCGCGTTGGCCGAGCGGATCGCAGCGCAGCAGGAGTTCGACCTGGAGCTCGTCGACATCGGGGGCGGGCTAGGGGTTGCCTACTTCGACGGCGAGCGTGACCTCGATCTCGGACTGCTAGCGGCAGACCTCAACCCGGTGGTCGAGACCTTCGCCGAGAACCATCCCGCCACGCGGATCGTCATGGAGCTCGGTCGATATCTGACCGCGGCATCTGGTGTCTATGTGGTGCGGGTGCGCTACACCAAGGACTCCATGGGTGAGCGGTTCGCCGTGGCAGACGGCGGGACCAATCATCACATGGCGGCCGTCGGCATCGGCTCTTTCGTCAAACGCAACTTCCCCATCGAGCTGCTCAACCGTGTCACCGATGAGGCGCTTGAGCCCTGGAACATCACGGGCCCGCTGTGCACACCCAATGACGTCATCGGCAGGAAGTGCGAGCTTCCGCCCCTGAGACCTGGCGACCTGATCGGCGTCATGCGGTCGGGCGCCTATGGTCCGACGGCTTCGCCGGTGCTGTTCCTGAGCCATGGCTTCCCTGTCGAGGTCATGCTGCTCGACGGCAGACCCTGGCTCATCCGTGAGGCCGACACCCCCGATTCACTGCTCCGCCGTCAGCGTCTGGTGGAGCTCCAAGGCGTCGCGTCGGCCCCCCGTCTTCAGATCCGCTCATCACTGCTTCAACCGATCTCTCCGTGAAAGGCACCACGATGACTTCTGTAGACGCCCAGTCGATCGCTCCAGAGCGCGCGCCACTGCTTGTTGCTGTTCGTGCGGCCCTGTCCGAGGTGCTCGAGCGGGACGTCGCGTACTGCTCGGAGAGCACGTCGCTGTTTCAGGAGCTGGGCCTCGACTCGACAGGAGTGCTCGACCTGCTGATGCTGCTCGAGGAGGCGCTCGGCCTCGAGTTCGACACGGACAACCTGGAGATGGCCCACTTCTCCACAGTGGGCACCCTGACCGACTTCCTCGCGTCCGAGATGGACAGCTGACCGTGTTCCAGACGGCGGGTCGGGGGGTTGGCCAAGCGGCCCGCGAGTCAGGCGTCTCCGCACTGTCGCTCTCACGGGTCGCCGCCGGCCAGTTCCCCAAGGGGACCACGGCGATGACTGATTTCGTCTCTAGGGCGTTCCTGCCTGTGCAGTCTGCGGCAGCAGGGGTGACTTTCCACCCTGACGTGCTGCTTCGCGACACCGGCAACACCTTCTCCGACATGGCTCCCTCCATCTTGAAGGCCCTCCTGCCTGCGGCCGCCTTCGTGGGTGACCGGCCTCACGGCACCCGTGTCCCCACGGACATGGTCCTGCTCGCGCACGCAGCCCCTGACATGACGCCGAACGAGATCACCGGCACTTTCGTCGCCTCACTGCTGTGCGGTGAACCTTTGGCGTACGCCGTCACCGACCAAGGGTCTGCGGGGGTGTTCACGGCGCTGCGTCTCGCCGAGCAGTACGCCCAGCGCGGGAGCTGCGACCGGGCAGTCGTGCTCGCCTTCGACCAGGCGACGTTCCCCTATGACACGGACGTCGCCGCGACGGAGCGGCTCCACGGTGACGCGGGGGTCGGCCTGCTGCTGGAGCGTGACGGCGACGGTTCGGTCCAGGTCCTGCAACGGGCCGGTCTGATGCGGGCTGACGGTGAAGCGGTCGAGTCAGCTGTCGAAGCACTTCTGGAGCGCCTGCGCGTGCTTCCGGGTGCCGCCTTGACGGTCAACGCCGGTCTCACAGCCAGCGGGGCGTTCGTGGGATCGACACGGGTGACGGGCAGAGCACCGCTCGGCCTCCCGTCGACAGCACTGGTTGCCATGCTCGCGCAACGCCGACCCTCACAGCCTGATGAGCCGACTGTCCTCGTCGACTACGACCCGGTCCACGGGCAGCTCAGCGTCTGTCGGATCGACGGTCCTGTGGACGCCGTCTGATGACGACCGCCACCGCTGCTGGTGCTCCGGGGCTGGGCTCCCACGAGGCGCCCCATGCGTGGGGCGGACTGCGCGAGCTTGCACGAGCCGCCGGTCTAGCGGCGGCCTGGCGGCGCTTCGCGGGCGTCGACGGCCTGCCGGGCCCGCGCGGCCTCTGCCTGCGGGTGCTCGACGCGGCAGCGGGTGCCGTGGACGGCGGGCCGGCGCTCGAAGCCGACGAGGCAGGCGTAGCCGTGCTGGGCTTCCCCTATGTGCTTGGGGGCGGGACCCTCGTCGCCACGCCGTGCGTCGTGTCGAACGCCGATGCGGCGTCGCTCGAGGGACTTCTCTGGTTGAGGCTGGGGGTGAGCGAAGGGCTACGAGACGCGTGCCTGACTCACCTCAAGGGACGCCGTAGTGGTGACTCGAGCATCCTGCTGCAGCAGATTGTGAAGTTGCAACTCGCCGAGGTGCTGACGGAACAGCTGGAGCTCGAGGCCCTCCTGCTCACCTGTGACATCTCGGCTGCTGCGCCTGTGGAGCTGCGCCGACTCCACGGCCGGGTCACCCTGACGGATCGCTCGCTCCTGCGTCTATTCGGTGCGGTGGGCTATCTCAGCGACGGTCCCGGACTGGCGGCGCACGTCTCCGAGCTGCTCGCGGAGACCTACCTGCCGAGCGGAGGGTCGCCATGGTGCTGACTCCGCTGGCGAGCCTCGACGGTCGTCTGGCGTCCTTGCAGGCTCTCGCCCGCCAGTGGGGCGAGGAGTTCAGGGAACACGGCGCAGATCTCGAGCACGATCCCGACGCGGTGCGACGGCTGCAGGGCCTGGGCGGCGTCGGCTATCTGAGCACGGCCGGCATCCCGGAGGCTTTCGGGGGAGCGGACCTGCGCATCGGTCCCCACACCTACTCCGGCCGCAACGTGCTCGAGCGGGCACTGATCATCGAGGAGCTGGCGTGTGGGGACGCCGGCCTGATGCTGGCCGCACCTGGGCCCAGCATGTCGGGCGTGCTGATCGAGCAGCTGGGCGACGCGGACCAGAAGGCCCGGTTCTATGGACGCCTGCTTCGCGAGCCGACGTGGACGTTCTTCGGACTGACCGAGCGCGAGCACGGCTCGGACGCGATGGCGATCGATACGGCGGTCGTCAGCCATGACGACGGGTCCCGGAGCCTCACCGGGGCCAAGTGCTACGTCGGCAATGCCGCGCGGTCCGCTCTGGGAACCGTCTTCGCGCGGACCGGCCCCGGCCCGCTGTCCATCGCGTCCCTGTTGGTCGACACAGCTCGACCTGGCTTTCGGGCGGAGGCCTTGACGACGATCGGCCTGCGCGGAGCGCAGGTCTGCGAGATCGTCATGGACTCCGTCCCGGTCGAGGACGGCGACATCCTGGGACGACACCTGCCGCCCACCCGCCGCGGAACGTGGGCGAGTGTCCGCGTGTTCAACCGGCTGCGACCAGGTGTCGCCGCCATCGCGGTCGGGATCTCCAGGGCCCTGCTCGAGTGCTTCAGCGAGGCATGGAGTCATCCACCGGCGACCGTCACGGACGAGGTCGATGAGCTGTGGGGACGCGTCTGGGCGGTTCAGTCCCTGCTGCGCAGGGCGGCGCTCGCGTCGGAGAGCGGGGCTGATGGCCACCTCGCGTCGACGGCAAAGGGCCGAGCCTGCGTGCTGGCCGAGGACATCTCGTTGACGGTCTGTCGACTGCTCGGGCCGGGCGCGCGGCTGCAGCTGCCACGTCTCGACAAGCTGGTCCGAGAAGCACGGGGAGTGGAGTTCATGGAAGGTACGCGCAACATCCAGGCTCTCAACACCTTCCAGGGGCTGCTCACCGGACGGCTCGACACGATGCGAGAGCTGCATCCTCAGCAGGTCAGGTGACGGTCAGTGGCGTGTCAGCGGTGAGGGCCAGCCTGATCTGACAAACGCAGACGAAAGTCCGCAGGTTCGAGGTCAAGCGGAAATCACCGCTACGAGGGAGACACCATGTCGCAACCGAGCGGATCCACAGACTTCGTCGTCATCTCGGGCAGGCAGGTCAGCGAGCAGCTGCAGGGCCAGGAGAAGTCGCTCGTCGAGATCGTGCAGGCTGCCTACCTTCAGCATGACTCGGGGAACACCGTCAACCCGCCGTCGTACTTCCTCACGTTCCCCGATCGTCCCACGGCCCGGATCATCGCACTTCCCGCCTCCGTCGGGGGAGACGCAGCCGTGGACGGGATCAAGTGGGTGTCGAGTTTCCCCGACAACATCCGACACGGGCTGCCCCGCGCATCTGCTGTCGTGATTCTGAACGATCCCAGCACCGGTTATCCCTACGCCTGCCTCGAGGCGTCCATCATCAGCGCTGTGCGGACGGCTGCTTCCGCTGCGCTGGCTGCCGACTGGTTGACCCGTCATCGCGTGCGTCCGACGCGCCTGGGCATCGTGGGGACGGGGCTGATCGCACGGTTCATCCACACGTATCTCGTTCGCACCGGGTGGGACTTCGACCAGGTCGGTCTCAACGACCTCGACAGCCAGCACGCGGAGGCGTTCGGCGGATACGTCGAGCGGCAGTCCTCCGGCGTTGACGTGGTCGTGCACGACCACGTCAACGACCTCATCGCGGCGAGTGACCTCATCGTGTTCGCGACGGTGGCCGGCCAGCCGTACGTCACGGACCCGGACGTGTTCTCACACGCCCCACTCGTGCTCAACGTGTCACTTCGTGACCTCGCTACCGACGTGATCCTGACGGCGCAGAACTTCGTCGATGACGTGGAGCACTGCCTGAAGGCCAACACCTCCGTCCATCTCACCGAGCAGGCATCGGGAGACCGAGAGTTCCTGGCGGGGACGCTGGCTGACGTCATGCGTGGTCGGGTGAGTCCGGCAGCCGACCGGACCATCGTCTTCTCACCGTTCGGGCTCGGTGTCCTGGATCTCGCCGTGGCGAGGCATGTCCACGATGCCCTGGCGTCCGCGGACCAGCTCACTCCAGTCGCCGGCTTCTTCCATGAACTCGATCGGTTCGGATCCCTTTGACCCGTTCCGCGTGCAGAAGGTTGACATGAGACTCATTACCAGCCCGGAGCAGTTCAACGTCGACGACCTCTTCGTCGACCTCAACCGGCTCACGGGACACCGCCTGTATCTCAAGTGCGAAGGCCTGAACCTGGCCGGCTCCGTCAAGCTCAAGACCGCGATCGGGATGGTTGACGATGCCGAGCAAGCAGGAACGCTGGTTCCCGGAAGCGTGCTGGTCGAGAGCTCCTCGGGCAACCTCGGCATGGCGTTGAGCCTCCTCGCGCGCAGCCGCGGCTATTCCTTCGTCTGCGTCACGGACTCCCGTTGCACGCTCGGGGCGTCGCAGATGATGCGCGCGCTCGGTGCAACAGTCCACGTCGTCACGGATCCCGATCCGGAGACCGGTCTCCTCGGCGCGCGCATCCGCAAGGTGAAGGATCTCTGCGCCCGCAATGCCAACCATTTCTGGCTCAACCAGTACGCGAACCCCGCCAACTGGCGGGCGCACTACCGCACGACGGGTCCGGAGATCCTCGATGGCTTTCCCGACGTGGCTGCGGTCTTCATCGGTGCGGGCAGCACCGGAACGCTCATGGGTTGTGCCCGCTATCTGCGCGAGCACCGACCCGACACGCGCATCGTCGCCGTGGACAGTGTGGGCTCCGTGACGTTCGGCGACTCGGCCAAGCCCCGGTCCATCCCAGGACTCGGCACGGCGATACGACCGCCCATGCTCGACACCTCCTACATCGACGAGGTGGTGCACGTCGCAGAGCTTGAGACGGTCCGCGCGTGCCGGCACCTGGTCCGTGGCGGCTACCTCTTCGGCGGCTCGACCGGCACGGTTGTGAGCGGGGCGACAGAGTGGCTCGTACGGAACAGCGACTATCGTGACGCCACCTGTGTGGCCATCGCTCCTGACATGGGCGAGCGATATCTCGATACGGTCTATGCAGACCAGTGGGCCACCGATGTCTATGGCCTCAAGGCTCTCGCGCCCGGCCTCTCGTCGTCTTCGACGCAGTATGTCTGATACGACCGTGATGGACGGCGTGGCGCCCACGCCGTCGGCCGTCACGTATCCCTTGACCGCCGCTCAGTCGGCGATCTGGTTCGACGAGCAGCTTTCGGCAGTGCCGCTCGCCTACACCATGGGCGACTACCTCGATGTCCGAGGTGCCTTCGACGTCGACGTCTTCTCACGGGCGATCGAGCGCGTGTTCGAGGAAGCGGAGGCCCTGCGCGCACGTTTCGTCGAGCAGGACGGCTCTCCGATGCAGGTCATCGAACCGCTGACGTGCCTGCCGCTGCTTACGCTCGACGTCTCGGGGGAAACAGACGCTGTCGCCCGTGCCCACGACATCATGCAGGCCGACCTCGCTCGGCCTTTCGCGCTGACGGTGGCACCACTCGCTCGGATCCTCGTCCTGAAGCTGGGTTCGGAACGCTGGTTCTGCTATATCGCGATGCACCACCTGCTCTGCGACGGCTACAGCCGCCTTCCCGTCTATCGCCGGCTCGCCGAGGTCTACGAGGCGCTGTCCGCAGGCGACACGCCGCTCGGTGGCCTGCCGTCGCTCTCCGTGCTGCTCGATGCCGAACGCGACTACGTCGCCTCCGAGCGCTTCACGTCGGACGAGGCATACTGGGCCGCGGCGACGTCAGGCATGGCAGAGCCGCTCAGCTTGTCGATGAAGCCGCCCATGCCAGGGACGACCCTCGTGCGCAGGTCTCGGCTGCTTCGCGCCGATGTCTCTTCCAGCCTGCGGTCGGCGGCTTCCGATGCGCACGTCACGTGGCCCACCTTCGCCATCGCCGCCACAGCCGCCTATGTGGCCAAGCTGACCGGCCGCACCGATGTCGTCCTCACCCTGCCCGTGACGGCGAGATCCGGGACGCTGTCCCGCGCCGTACCGGGAATGGTGGCGAACTACCTGCCACTGCGGGTGCGCGTCACGCCGGCCATGACTCTCGAAGATCTCGTGACGACGACGTCACGATCGCTCGCGCAGGCGCTGAAGCATCAGCGATTCCCTGCGGACCGCATCCGACGACGGCTCGGACTGCGGGGGGACCGACGTCCCTTCGGGCCTTTCATCAACGTTCTGCCGCAGCAGCCGGCCCTGCGCCTGGGCCCGTGCAGCGCCCATCTGCACAACCTTTCGACAGGAATCGTCGACGACCTGCTCATCACGGTCCTGAACGGGCTCGACGACACGATCGAGCTCCACCTGAACGCCAACCCTGAGCTCTATGCCGAGCGCGAGATCGAGGGCCACCTCGACCGCTTCGAGGAGTTCCTGCTGCGTCTGGCTGACGTGTCACGCGAGGCGACGCTCGGCAGCATCGACATCGTGTCGTCACGCGAGGCCGCCACGCTGCAGCACGGCACAAGGGTGCAGTCAGCGGAGTCCTACCGCGGTGTGGTGGAACGCGTGCGTGAGCACGCGCGTAGGGCGCCCTCCGCTGTGGCGGTGGTGGATGACGAGGGCGACCTGACCTACGCGGAGCTCGTGAGTCGAAGTGACACGCTGGCGTCGTGCATCGGGAAGGGCGACGTCGTCGCCGTTCTCGCTGCCCCAGGACGGCACTTCGTCACGACCGTTCTCGCCACCTTGCAGGCCGGCGCGGCCTGGCTCCCCCTCGACATCAGCTCGCCGCCCGCGCGGACCATCGCCTTGCTCCTCCACAGCCGGGCGGACGTGCTCGTCACCGACGTGGCACGCCGCGCCGAGGCGGCATCGGCCGCCGCCGGTGCGAGTTCGAGCAGCGGCGTTCTGCGCATCCTCGAGGTACGGGACCCGGACCGTCAGCTCGACGCCGACGCCACCGGGCCCGGTGGCGTCCAGGGCGGCCCCGACGACGTCGCCTACGTCATCTTCACGTCGGGCAGCACGGGACTACCCAAGGGCGCCATGGTGCACCGGGCGGGACTGGTCAACCATCTGCTGGCCAAGGTGGAGGATCTGGCGCTGGGCGCGGGTGACACTGTCATCCACAACGCCCCCGTGACCTTCGACGTCTCGGTGTGGCAGATGCTCGCACCCCTCGTCGTCGGTGGTCGGACACGAGTCGTGCAGCACGAAGTGGCGGCAGACCCCGACGCGCTCGCTGCCGTCGTGACTGACGATGCGGTCACCGTGCTGGAGGTCGTACCGTCACTGCTGCGTGCGGCCCTGGACCTCTGGCAAGGAGGGCAAGCCCCGGCGCTGCAGAGTCTGCGTTGGCTGATGGTGACGGGTGAGGCTCTTCCTGTCGACCTGTGCCGACGCTGGTTCGCCTTGTATCCCGCAGTTCCCCTGATCAACGCCTATGGGCCGACGGAGTGCTCTGACGACGTCACCCACGCGGTTCTCTCGCCGTCGACCGATGTGGCCACCGGCGTCCCCATCGGCCGCCCGGTGCGCAACACGACGCTGCACGTGCTGGGCGACGATCTGCGCCACGTGCCCCCAGGGCTGGTCGGTGAGCTCTACGTCGGTGGAGCCGGTGTGGGACTCGGCTACCTCGACGACCCCGGAAAGACCGCGGCCGCCTTCGTGCCGGATCCCTTCGGAGCGAGCGGCGCGCGCATGTACCGGACCGGTGACCACGTGCGTTGGCGGGACGACGCTCAGCTCGAGTTCGTCGAGCGCCGCGACAACCAGGTCAAGATTCGCGGCCATCGCATCGAGCTGGGCGAGGTGGAGGCTGCTCTGCTCAGCATGCCGTCGGTACGCGACGTGGCGGTCACCGCCGCTCGGGACGCTGGGGGGACCTCACGCCTGTCGGCTCACGTGGTGGCGGCGGACGCCTCCGTCGATGAGCACAGTCTGGTTCTGACGCTGCGCGCCGACCTGGCCGCGCTGCTCCCCGACTACATGGTCCCGACCCACTGGGCGGTTCTCGAGATCTTTCCGTTGACGACGCACGGCAAGGTCGACCGGTTGACGTTGCAGGCGGGTGCCGTGGGTGAGGCGCAGACGGCCGAGGTGTCGGCCGACTCCGCAGTGAGCGGCGCAGTGCATGCGTCAGCTGATGGCGACTGCACATCAACGGTCTCCTTGCTGTGCACGGTCTTCCAGGAGATCCTGGGACGCCCGGTGGGTCCCCAGGACGGCTTCTTCGCCCTGGGAGGAGACTCCATCGGAGCGATCCAGATCGTGAGCGGCGCTCGACGTCGCGGCTTGACGCTGCGCGCGCGTGACGTCTTCGAGCACAAGACACCAGCAGCCCTCGCCCGTGCGCTCGACGCGGCCGACTTCGCCGTCGCGCCCACGGCGCACCGTCACGGCGACGGCTTCGTCGAGCTCACGCCCATCGCGGCCCAGCTCGCTGAGCGCATGGAGCACATCGCTGGCCCGGCCTCCCACTATGGGCAATACGTGGTGCTCCGTACGCCGCGCACACTTACTGCGGCGCGTCTGGGCCTCATGCTGCAGGCACTGCTCGACACCCACGACATGCTGCGGCTCAAGGTCAAGCAGGTTGCACCGACCGTCTGGTCGATGTCCACAGCGCCGAGCGGTTCGGTCGCCGCGTCGCCGCTGCTGCGCCTGGGCGACGACGGGCGCTCGGTCGACGACGAGATGCGCAATGCCTGCGCGCGGTTGGACCCGAGCGCCGGCGTGGTCATGCAGGCCGTCCTCCTGGGCGGGAACGAGGGCCGGCTGCTCCTCGTGCTCCACCACCTCGTCGTCGATGGCCTCTCCTGGCGGATCCTGGTCGGCGACCTCGCGTCGGCGTGGGAGGCCCTCGAGGCAGATGCGTCGCCTGCGCTGGAGCCGGTCCCGACGTCGTTCCAGAGCTGGGCAGCGCTGCAAGGTGCCGAGGCTCGAGGACCGGCACGGTGCGCGGAGCTGCCCCTCTGGCAGGCGCGTGAGCCCCGGGCGGGCGACGGGCTGCTGTGCCGCGAGCTCGACCCGGCCCGCGACGTCTACGCTTCTGTTCGCGAGCTTCGCGTGGAGCTCCCGCCGGAGCTCACGCAGCCCTTGCTGTCTGTTGCGCCTGCCGTCTTCGACGCGCACATCAACGACGTCCTTCTCGGAGGACTGGCGCTCGCCGTCGGTTCATGGCGCCAGGAGCGAGCGGGGACCGCCGCATCCGGCAGCTCCCGGCTGGTCGTCGAGGTGGAAGGCCACGGACGCGAGCGGATCGGCGTTGAACCGGACCTGAGCCGCACCGTCGGCTGGTTCACCACGACATATCCCGTCGCTCTCGATACGGGTGCCGGGCGCAGCGCTGCGAACTGGTCGGAAGACGCGTTGCGGAACGCCGTCGCGGGCACCGGCGCGGCATTGCGCTCGCTGCCGGACTCGGGACTCGGCTACGGGCTTCTGCGCCACCTCAATGCCCAGACGGCGCGGCTCCTGCGCGAGGCGCCTGTCCCGCAGGTCGGCTTCAACTATCTCGGGCGGTTCGAAAGCGCGGGAGACTGCGACCAGGCATGGCGGTTCGAGGGCTCGGTGGGCGCCGGCGTCGTGGGCACCGGCGCGGATGACGCCATGGTCTTGCGCCACGTGGTGTCGCTGACGCCCGTCACCGAGGACCGCCCGGACGGCCCGTATCTCGTTGCGCACTGGCTCGCAGCGGGCGAGCTGATGAGTGAGGACGACCTGTCGGGGCTGGCCGAGGCATGGTTCTGCGCGCTCCGAGCGCTTGTGGAGGCGGCACAGGGGGCCGGGTCGCGTTCTCTCGGGCGCGTCGACCTGTCACTGAGCGACCTCGACGGGCCCGCTGTCGCGGCCCTCGAGACGGCGCGAGAGGGCCTTGGGGAGATCCGCGAGATCCTGCCGCTCACGCCCGTCCAGCGCGGCATGCTGTTCCAGAGCTCGATGGCGCAGGGCGGGTCCGACCTCTACGTCCTGCAGATCCGAGCCGACATGGTCGGACCGCTGGACGTCTCAGCCCTGCAGCGATCCTGGCAGCTTGTGGTGAGCCGTCACCCGATGCTGCGCGCCGAGTTCCGCGAGCTCCCGGACGGCACGCACGTCTGCGTCATCGGCGAGGACGCCCGAGTCCCCTGGGAATTCGACGAGTTCGAAAATGTCGTGCCACCCGCGCGAGCAGCGGCGCTCGACGAGCTGGCCCGCGGGGACAGGGAGAAGCGGTTCGACCTGACGAACCCTCCGCTCATGCGAGGACGCGTCATCCGCTCGAGCGAGAACCAGCACCACCTGGTGTTGACGTTGCACCACCTGATCGTCGACGGCTGGTCGATGCCGATCCTCGTCCGTGAGCTCCTCGCGACCTACGCCAACCACGCGGAGGACCTACCGCTGCCCGCACCTCCGCCCGTCTCGTCGTACGTGCGGTGGCTCGCGAAGCAGGATGACGCTGAAGCCTCCACCGCCTGGCACCGTGCCCTTGACGGGGTCGACGGAGCGACCCTGGTGGCCCCGTCGAGTGCCGGCCTGCCCCTCAGGCCGCCGCTCATGTCACCCAACGAGCTCTCAGCAGCAGACACCGAGGCGCTGACGGCTTTCGCGGCCATGAACGACCTCACCGTCAACACGCTCGTGCAAGCGGCGTGGGGTCTGCTCCTCGGCACTCTTGTCGGCCGCTCAGACGTGCTGTTCGGTGCCGTTGTCTCCACCCGACCACCCGACCTGCCCGGTGCGGAGGTGATGGTCGGGCTGTTCCTCAACACCGTGCCCGTGCGGGTCCGCGTTGATACGAGCCAGCCGCTGGTCCAGTGGCTGCAGGATCTGCAGGCTGCGCAGGCTGACCTCCGCAGGTTCGACTACGTCGGCCTGGGCCAGATGCTGGCCGAGCATGCCGGCCTTGCCGGTGTGGGTGAACCGTTCGACACGGCCGTCGTCTTCGAGAACTTCCCCGACGCTGCGGCCTTCTCGGGCGGTGACTCGGGTCTTCAGCTGTTCGACCCCAGAGCCTGGGACGCCCGTCACTATCCCCTGAGTCTCGTGGTCGTGCCAGGGGAACGGCTGCACCTTCGGCTCGACTACTCGCCGGTTTCCTTCTCAGCAGCCGACATCGAGCAGACGGCGTCGGAGCTCATCCGGATGCTGCGAGCGCTGTGCCGGGGCACCTGGCCGGAAGGGGTGGGGCTGGTGAGCGCCGCACCGACAACCGGCCCGGCGCACGTTCTTGCCTACCGCGAGCCTGCTGACGAGCTGGAGCACCTCGTGTGCGCGGCCTTCGCCTCCGCTCTCGGCTGCTCGCGGGTCGGTGCGGACGACAACTTCTTCCTCAGGGGCGGAGACTCGATCTCCGCCATCCACGTGGTAGCCAGGATTCGCGAGCAGGGCCTGAGCATCTCTGGCCGCGACGTCTTCAGCCAGCGGACGCCAGCAGCCATCGCAGCGGCCCTGCGCATGACGGCAGCGCCCGGCACGCCTTCCACGGAGCCGCAGTTGACGTCCTCGCGATCCGGATCGCATGACCTGCTCGACCTCACCGAGGGCCAGCTCGCGGAGCTCGATGCCGAGCTCGGCCTCTAAAGGAGCATCAGATGCGCCCCTCGACCCGTGCTGACTACCTTCCCCTGTCGCCGTTGCAGCAGGGGCTGCTCATCGGACATGCGGCGGGGGAGTCCGACGTCTACGTCCTGCAGCTGGTCGCGGACCTCGTCGGGGTCCCGGAACTCGACCGTCTGCGCGTGGCGACGACACGTCTGCTGGCTCGCCACCGCCACCTCGGGGCGTCGTTCCGGACGCGTACGTCGGGGGAGCCGCTGCAGGTGATCCCCGGGGATCCGGAGCCGGCGTGGACCGAGGTCGACCTCTGCCACCTTCAGCCTGATGACGCTGCCAGCGAAGCAAACCGGCTCACCGTGGCAGACCGCACCCTGGGCTTCGACCTCCGACGAGGCCCGTTGATGCGCGGTACCGTCATCGCTCTTCCGGGCCGGACGTCCCGGCTGCTGCTCGCGGTTCACCACATCGTCGTGGACGGTTGGTCGATCCCGATCCTGCTGCGGGACCTGTTCCACTGCTACAACAACGGTGATCTCCCGGCCCAGCCGGAACCATCAAGCTATGAGACCTACAAGGACTACCTGCGTTGGCTGAACAGCCGCGACGAAGACGCGGCGCGTGAGGCATGGCGTCACGCGCTGGCCGGCGTGCAGAGCCCCACCGCCGTCGCGCCGGCGGGCAGCGCCGACTCCCGAACGGCGCCAGCCATCGTCGCCGCCGAGCTGTCGGCCCAGGTGACGTCACAGCTCGCGCGCTGGGCCCGTCAGCACGAGCTGACTCTCAACACCGTCCTGCAGGGCGCATGGGGTCTGGTCCTGGGTCAGCTCACCGGTCGCGCGGACGTCGTCTTCGGCTCCGTGGACTCAGGTCGCGGTGCCGATGTTCCGGGCATCGAGTCGATGCCCGGCATGTGTGCCAACACGGTGCCGGTGCGCGTACGCCTGGACCCGCACAGCACCATTCCGGACGCCTTCACCGCTCTGCAGTCGCAGCAGCTCGACCTGTCGTCGCACCGGCACCTGGGGCTCGGTGAGGTGCAGCGGCTCGCATCGGTCGGTGCACTGTTCGACTCGCTGTTGCTGTTCCAGAACTACTCGATGGACGATGCGGACGGCCTCGAGCTCGGTGGTGCCGCCATCGTCGGGGCCACGGTCGAGGCAGCGACCGAGTATCCCCTCACGCTCGTGGCGGTCCCTGGTGAGGTTCTGCAGCTGCAGGCGCAGTACCGTCCGGAGGTCCTTGAGACAGCGCTCGTCGAGCCGCTGCTCGCGCGGCTCGCGCACCTGCTCGAGCGGCTGCCGCAGCTGTCGCAGGCCACGATCGGGACCATCCAGCTCACGCACCCGGACGAAGACAGGACCGTTTCCGGATTCGCCGCGGGCACGACAGCGGACCTGGCGGGAGCACTGCCCTGCCATCTGCTCGGCGCAGCACTCGCAAGTGACCCGATGGGTGTTGCCCTCCAGACCACGCAGGGCCAGGTCCTTGCCCGTGATCTGCAGGCGAGAGCGAGTCGGCTCGCCCGCCATCTGCTCGAGCAGGGCGTCGGGCCCGAGCGAGTCGTCGCGATCGCACTGCCACGGACCGCCGATCTCGTCGTCGCAGTTCTCGCGGTGCTCCAGACCGGTGCTGCCTATCTTCCGCTCGACCCGGCGCAGCCGGCCGAACGGCTTGACTTCATGATCAGGGACGCAGCCCCGACCGTGCTGCTGACCACGTCCGACGTCGCAGCACCACTGTTCGCAGGCGAGCCGGCTGGGCTGTGCACCGTGACGCTCGACGCCCACGACGTCGCGCTGGCGCTCGGGAACCTGAGTGACACCCCGGTCCGCGACTCCGAACGATGTGGAGTCCTGAGCGAGCACCACCCGGCCTACGTGATCTACACCTCGGGCTCGACGGGACGTCCCAAGGGTGTGGTGGTGACGCACGGCGCCTTGGCCAACCTGCTCACCGACTACGTCGCCGTGCTCGGTCTGACAGCAGCCGACCGCGCCCTGGCGGTGACGACGTTCGGCTTCGACATCGCCATGACCGAGCTCCTCGCGCCCCTGCTCGCGGGGGGCACCGTGGTCCTCGCCGACGACGCGACAACCCATGACCCGCTGCTGCTCTCCTCCGCCCTCGATGAGCTGGCGATAACCGTGATGCAGGCGACGCCGGCACACTGGCGCGCGCTCGTCGACGCGGCTCCGGCGCGGTTGCGCGGACTTCGTGCCGCGACCGGTGGGGAGGCGCTGCCCAGCTCTCTCGCCGAGGCGCTGCTTGATGCGGGCGCATGCGTGATGAACTTCTACGGTCCCACCGAGACGACCATCTGGTCGTCGGTGGCGATGGTGGACGGGTCACGGGTCGGCACCCCCGCGATCGGCAGGCCGTTGGCCGGCAACGTGCTCAACGTCCTGGATGCCGCGTTGAGGCGGCTGCCGACAGGGGTCGCGGGTGAGCTCTACATCGGTGGAGCGGGCGTGGCCCGGGGCTACCTCAACCGCTCGGGGCTGACTGCCGAGCGGTTCATCGCGGATCCATACGGTGCACCAGGTGCGCGCATGTACAGAACAGGGGATCTCTGCCGGTGGGGCCGGGACGGCCAGCTCGAGTACCTCGGCCGCACCGATCACCAGATCAAGCTCAACGGATACCGCATCGAGCTGGCGGAGATCGAGTCGGTGCTCACCGAGCATCCGGCGGTCACCCTGGCCGCGGTCAAACCGGGCTTCGGCGCGCAGGATCGCTCCACCGCCACGCACCTCTCCGCGTTCGTCGCTGCGCCGGACGGGGGGGTCGGCGTCGGCGACCTGACCGAGCACCTACGCAGCAGGCTTCCCGCCTACATGGTTCCCTCCGTCATCACCATCCTTGGCGCCCTACCGCTCAATGCGAGCGGCAAGATCGACCGGCGTGCACTGCCGGACGAGGCCGCCCCCGACTCCGCTGCCGGTGATGCGGCCGATCCCGCCACGCAGATCATGTGCGGAGTCTTCGCTGCAGTCCTGGGGTTGGCCGACGTCGGTGCCGCAGGCAATTTCTTCGCTCTCGGCGGGCACTCGCTGATGGCGACGACTCTGGTGGCACGAGTCCGCTCCGTGTTCGACGTCGAGATCGCCGTGCGCGCCGTGTTCGACCACCCGACACCTGCCTTGCTGGCAGCCCACCTCGACAGCTCGCCCGAAGCTCGCCTGCGCCTCGGGCGCCGTCCTCGTCCAGATGCTCCACCGCTGTCAGCGGCCCAGGCGCGCATGTGGTTCCTCAACCAGCTCGACCCGGGAGGCGCTGCCTACAACGTGGCGCTCGCCGTACGCATGACGGGCGAGCTCGACGTCTCGGCGCTCGCCTCAGCACTGGCCGACGCCAGCGGTCGGCACGAGATCCTCCGTACGATCTATCCCACGACGAGCACCGGGTCCTACCAGGCCGTCCTCGACGAAGCCGTCGGCGCTCTCGTGCTGCAGGTGACGGTCGTGACGGACATCGCCGCGCTGCCGGGGCTGCTTACAGCCGAAGCGGCAAAGGGGTTCGAGCTCGCGACGGAGCTGCCCGCCCGGGCAAGGCTGTTCTTCCTCGACGAGAATGAGCATGTCCTGCTGTTGGTGATTCATCACGTCGCGGTGGACGGCGCGTCCATGGCTCCGCTCGTGGCAGACCTGGCGAACGCCTACTCCGCCCGGCAGCTCGGGCGGGTTCCGACGTGGGCGCCGCTTCCTGTGCAGTACGTCGACTACACGCTCTGGCAGCAGGAGATGCTCGGCGAGGTCGACGAGCCGACGAGCCAGCGAGCGATCCAGTCCGCGTTCTGGCGAGCGGCGCTCGCCGGAGCGCCGGAGGAGCTGGAGCTGCCGGCGGACCGCGCGCGCCCACTGGTTGCGTCGACATCCGGCGGGTCCGTCCGGTTCGACCTCACCGCCGAGGACCACACACAGCTCAGGGATGTCGCACGCGAGGCCGGCGTGACGCCGTTCATGGTCGTGCAGGCCGCGCTCGCGGCACTGTTGACCAGACTCGGTGCCGGGACCGACATCCCGCTCGGCTCGCCGGTGGCCGGCCGCACGGACGAGGTTCTCAGCGATGTCGTCGGGCTGTTCGTGAACACCCTGGTCCTCAGGACGGATACCAGTGGAGACCCCGCCTTCGCCGAGCTGCTGAGGCGCGTGCGCGACACCGACCTCGCCGCATGGGCACATCAGGACCTGCCGTTCGAGAATGTCGTGGAGGCGTTGAACCCCAGCCGTTCCCTGGTCCGACACCCGCTGTTCCAGGTCATGCTGATCCACCAGAACAACGCGAGCATCGCGTTCGAGCTCCCGGGGCTGCACTGCGTCGCGGAGCCGCTGGAGACCGTGGCCGCGAAGTTCGATCTCGCCTTCATCTTGACCGAGGAACGCCAGGAGGGTCGTCCGGACGGCACGAGCGGCGTTCTCGAGTTCAGTACCGACCTGTTCGACCGGTCGACCGCCGAGCAGCTGGCGACGAGACTCGTACGTCTCCTGCGCTCAGCACTGGGTGACGTCAGCAAGCGTCTCAGCGCGCTCGACGTGCTGTCTGTTGACGAACGGCGAGAGCTGCTGGAGGTGTGGAGCACAGATCCCAGGTCGTCGCTTCCCGCGGCAGTCGCACCGACGTCGGTTTACGAGGTGTTCGTGGCGCACGCGTCGCGGCGACCGGAGCACACCGCTCTGCTCTGGCCTTCGCCGACCTCTGACCCCGGCGGCGGGGAGCAGAGCTACGCGGAGCTGTTGCGCGACGCCAACCAGCTGGCTCGCGAGTTCATGGCACAGGGAGTGCGCCCGGGTGACGTCGTGGCGTTGGTCCTGCCTCGTTCGGCCGGCCTGGTCACCGCGGCCCTGGGCGTCCTCGCGGCCGGGGCCGCCTACCTCCCCGTCGATCCCCGCTATCCCGCAGACCGGATCGCCTTCATGCTGCAGGACGGCCAGACGGCCGTGGTGGTGACCACGGGCGATGTGCTCGACCGAGGCGGCCTCGCCGGGACCGGCGGTCCGATCCTGGTGCTCGACGACCTCGACGTCGCGCGACGCGTCTCCTCGCACGACGACTCCGTGGTCGCCCCGCAGGAGCGGGCGAGACCGGTCTGCGGAGCTGACCCCGCCTATCTCATCTACACCTCCGGCTCCACCGGGCGCCCCAAGGGCGTGCTGGTGTCCCACGCCAGCGTCGTCGCGCTCGCGGACGACCACGCGCAACGTTTCGGTCTCGGACCCGACACCCGTGCCCTGCAGTACGCGTCCTTCAGCTTCGATGCAGCCGTCTGGGAGATGTGCGTCTCGCTGCTGGTGGGCGGAACGCTCGTCCTCGTCCCTGATCACGCTCGCGCAGGCGAGGCGCTGGCGACGTTCCTGTGGCGGTTCGGCGTGAATCTTGCCGTCCTTCCACCGGTCGTGCTCGCCGCACTGCCCGAGACCTGTGAGCTTCCGCCGGACATGGTGCTCGTCGTCGCAGGCGAAGCGTGTCCCGCCGAGGTCGTGTCCCGGTGGTCCACCAAGCACCGCATGATCAACGCCTATGGGCCCACGGAGGCAACGGTCTGCGTCTCGGTGAGCGATCCGCTCAGCGGCGTCGGTGCTCCGCCGATCGGGCGGCCGGTTGCCGGTCACCGCGTCCACGTTCTCGACGACTGGCTGGAGCCGGTGCCCCCGGGAGTCATCGGCTCGCTGTACGTCGGTGGCGAGGGACTTGCTCTTGGCTACCTGGGACGTGCGGCCTTGACGGCGGCACGGTTCGTGGCTGATCCGTTCAGGACCGGTGGACGGCTCTACCGCTCAGGAGACCTGGTCAGGTGGCGCTCGGACGGCCAGCTCGACTTCGTGGGCCGCGATGACCAGCAGGTGAAGCTGCGTGGCCACCGCATCGAGCTCAGCGAGATCGAGACCGTGCTGCTGGAAGACCCGGCTGTCCACCAGGCGGTCGTCGTGGTGCGAGAGGACCGGCCCCGGGACAAGGTGCTTGTCGGCTATGTGGTTGCGGCGGGCAACGACGACGTGGACGGTGCCCGGCTGCACGCCTTGCTGACGAGCCGCCTGCCCGGCTTCATGCTGCCGGCGGCTGTTCTCACCGTGTCGGAGATTCCCTTGACCGTGCACGGAAAGCTCGACCGCGACGCTCTGCCTTCACCGTCCGACGACCAACGGACGGTCGACGCCGGAAGGCCGCCCGAGACCGCGTTGGAACGCCTGCTGGCCGAGGAGTTCGCGATCGTGCTGGGCCGAGAGGTCACGGGAGTCGATGCTGACTTCTTCGACCTCGGGGGCAACAGCATCCGCACCGTCGAACTGGCCGGACGACTGCACAAGGCCGGCCTGCTTCTCGAGATCGCGGATGTCTTCACGCACCGTACGGTCGCCGCCCTGGCGGGTGCGGGCATCGCCAACCGACGGGAGCCGGGCTGGCAGGACGACCCGGGCCGCCACTGCGCGGTGCCGGAGGACTCGCGACTGTCGCGCGAGCTCGCGAGCTCGCAGGTCGTGACCGACCCTTTCGCGGAAGTCCTCGCGATCCGTCAGACGGGTGTCGAGGCGCCGCTGTTCTGCATCCACGGAGGCGCAGGACTCAGCCTTCCCTATCTCGGTCTTGCCACATCTATCCATGTGGACCGCCCGATCCTCGCTTTCCAGGCGCCCGCACTGCAGCCGGGGTCGTCCTTCCCGTCCTCTGTGGAGGCTCTTGCCGCGCACTACGTGGGGCGTGTCATGCAGCTGCAGTCGCACGGCCCCTACCACCTGCTCGGCTGGTCCTTCGGTGGGCTCGTCGCGCAGGAGATGGCCGTCCAGCTCACGGAGCGAGGGGAGACGGTCGAGGTGCTGCTCAACCTCGACGCCTATCCCTACGACCCCTTGAGCGATGCCGCCACCATGGACGCGAGCACGCTCCTCGCCCGCTTCCTGGAGTACCTCGGCTACTCCGCGGCCGCGCAGTCGCTGGCTCGGTCGGGGGACCTGGACGTCGTCGGAGTGCTGCGCCAGCTCGCACGAGAGGGCAGTCCGCTCGCGTCGCTCGGCGGCGAGCGGGTGCAGCGGCTCGTCGACGTCATGCGCGGCCATGTCGAGCTCGTCAGCAGGTTCGTGCCTCGACCATTCGAGGGCAACATGGATCTTTTCGTGGCAACACAGGGACTTGACCGCCAGCAGGTGGCCGACCGCACCAGCCGATGGCGCGGGTTGGTGCGGAGCTGCGTCGCGTACGAGGTCGACGTGCAGCACGAGTACCTCATGCATCCCGAGCCACAACGCCACATCGCCCGCATCGTCGACGACCGTCTGCGAACACTGAACTGTGCACCCCTCGGAAGTGAGCTGCTGTGACAGACATGGCCATCGGCAGAACCCCTGCCCCACCCGTCGCGCCTGCTGGTGTCGGAACCTTCGTCGTGGAGACGATGGCACTGACCGGACGTCGGCTGAAGCACGTCCGGCGGGCGCCCGGGCGGCTGGTGGGCATCGTGATGAACCCGCTGGTGATGATGCTTGCGGTGGGCTACCTCTTCAAGAACTCCATCGTCGTGCCCGGCGGCGGAAACTACGCTGAGTACCTCATGGCCGGCGTGGCGCTGCAGGTGGGACTGGCCAGCCTCGGCCCGACCGCCATCAGCGTCAACCTCGACCTGCGCGGTGGTCTGATGGAGAGGTTCCGCTCGCTTCCCATCTCGCGCGCGTCGGTGCTCGTCGCGCACAGCCTCTGCGACCTGCTGATCGGCACTGTCGCGCTCGCCGTCGTGTCTCTCGTCGGTCTCCTGATCGGATGGCGTCCACACACCGATCCCTGGCGCGTGGCAGCCGGTTTCCTGCTCCTTGTAACTTTTGTCTACGTCATGGTGTGGATCGGAATCGCACTGGGCATGGTGGTGGGACAGCCGGAGTCGATCGACTCGCTGGGAGCACTCGTGCTGGTGCTGTTCTCCTTCCTCTCCAGTGCAATTCTCTCGACGCGAGCTCTGCCCGCATGGATCCGCCCGGTTGCCGAGTGGAATCCGGTGAGTGCCGTCGCGGGGTCGTGCCGGCGCCTCTGGGGCAATCCCGTCGCATCCTCTCCGAGCTTTGCGTCCGAGCGCCCGGGTGTCGTCATCGTGTTGTCATTCCTGTTGCTCACGGCCGGTTCTGTCTGGCTGAGCCTCAGGCGATATCGTCGCGCCTCTGCTTGAAGCCGTCCAGAAGGGGGCCAACGGTAGTGCCTACACCACTGCGCGACACTTGTGATGTCGACACAATCAAGAGGTCGCGGTGTATCAGCACACTCGTGGACAGCCGCGAGATCGCTGCTGCCAGTGTTGCTCCCGACAGCACCCGACGTGCCCGGCTAGTGCTGTGATTCAAGCGATGAGGCCGATTTCGGCCGGAGCGGACGTGACTTCATGACTTCGACGATGCGAGCCCTGAAGAGCAAGCCCGACGCGGCACCCACCGGAGCCGGCGAGCGGCTGAGCCGGCCGAAGAAGTCCCGGGTCACGCGGCTGGCGGGCTGGAGCGCAACGCACCCGTGGTTGGCCATCCTGATGTGGGTGGTCTTCGTCGCCGCCACGTTCGTCGGTGGTAGCGCCACCGGCACGCGGGCCGCCACCGATGCGGACCTCGAGGTAGGTCAGGCGGGAACGGCCGCGCGCATCGCGCAGCAGGGTGCCCTGCAGTCGCCGGCCATCGAGAACATTCTCGTTACTTCGCGTGCCGGTGCACTGCAGTCGGCGGCTGCGACGACCGCCGTCACGCAGCTGAAGCAGAGCCTTCAGTCGCTCGACGGTGTGTCGACGATCGTGGGTCCGTTGCCGTCGGCGGATCGCCAGGCGCTGCTGTTGCGAGTCTCGCTGCGAGGTGACCCTGACACAGCCACCGATCGCGTACGCCCGCTGCAGGATGCGACGGCTGCAGCTCAGAATCGCTTCCCCGGTCTGGTGATCGAGGAGGTCGGTGACGGCTCGATCCGGCACCAGTTCAACCAGTGGCTCGGACAGGACGTGCGCAAGGCGACGAGTCTCAGCGTGCCGGTGACACTGCTGATCCTCTTGTTCGCCTTCGGTGCCATCATCACCGCAGGCGTCCCCGTCCTGATCGCGTTGTCAGCCGTCTGTTCCGCGCTGGGCATCTGGGCTCTGGCGTCGCACCTCGTTCCCGACCCCGGCATGGTCGTGCACCTTCTGGTGCTGATGGGCATGGCCGTGGGGGTGGACTACTCGCTGTTCTACCTGCGCCGCTTCCGCGAGGAGCGGGCAGCCGGACGCGGTCCGGTCGACGCCGTCGAGGTTGCCGCAGCGACGTCCGGTCACTCGATCATGGTGTCCGGGGTCGCCGTCATGCTCTCGATGAGTGCGCTCTACCTCGCGAACGACGTCATGTTCAAGGCCATGGCGACTGGCGCAATCCTTGTCGTGGGCGTAGCGCTCATCTCGTCCGTCACGATTCTTCCCGCCCTTCTCGTGAAGATCGGAAAGGGTGTCGACAGGCCGCGGATGCCGCTCGTTTGGCGCCTGAGCAACCGAAGCTCCGGGCCCCGCTTCGTTCCCGCTTTGCTGCGCCCGGTGCTGCGCCACCCGTTGCTGTCGTCCGCTGCGTCGGTGCTCATCCTCGTCGCCCTGTCGCTTCCTATGCTGGGTGTCACTCTGAAGGCAACACAGATCGCGGACTTCCCGCGTTCCCTGAGCACGATGCGCACCTATGACCGGCTCGTCGCCGCCTTCCCGGACACGGCCAATGCCGACCGCGTCGCGGTGGAGGTGCCCGCGGGCAAGGCTGGCGAGCTTCGGACCCAGCTGGCCGCACTGCGTGACGCGGCCGCTTCTGACCCGCTCTTCGGCGAGGCTGAAGATCCTGAGTTCTCCGCTGACGGCACCAGGGCTGTGCTGGAGATCGCGGTGCCCTACAAGCTCAGCAGCCCTCAGGCGCACAGCTCCGTGACGCGGCTGCGCGACAAGCTGGTCCCGGCAACAGTCGGTTCCATCGTCGGAGCGAACGCCGCGGTCGGAGGCGACACGGCATCGGACATGGACTACACGCGCAATCTCGCCCGCAGTCTCCCTCTCGTAGTCGGAGTGGTGCTGCTGCTGACGTTCCTCGTCATGTTCTGGGCCTTCCGGTCGGTCGCCGTCTCGACTCTGACCGTTCTGCTCAACCTGCTGTCGTCTGCGGCTGCGTTCGGGATCCTGTGCCTGGTGTTCCAGAACACGTGGGCGGAGGGCATCCTCGGGTTCACCTCGACGGGCCACGTCGTGTCCTGGGTTCCGATGCTGTTGTTCGTCGTGCTATCCGGGCTCTCGCTGGACTACCACGTGTTCGTCGTGAGCCGGATCAAGGAGAATGCGCTCTCTGGCATGACGACGAGCAATGCCGTGAGCCGCGGGATCACCCAGACCGCAGGGGTCGTGAGCAGTGCAGCCCTCGTCATGATCGCGGTATTCTCCATCTTCGGCACCTTGAGCTTCATCGAGCTCAAGCAGATCGGCGTGGGACTTGCAGCGGCGATCCTGCTCGACGCGACGCTGATCCGCATCGTCGCCCTACCCTCGATGATGACTGTGGTGTCAGCCCACTTGTGGTGGCCGGGCGCGCACAACCCGACCCGCTATGACGGCGATTACGAGTCAGCCGTGCGTCAGCCCGACGTCAGTGGGCGCTTCGAGAATGAGCACGACGGTGTGGTGTCACAGCAGACGGAAGGCACACGATGACCAACCCCTTCGACGATCCTGAAGGTGTGTTCCACGTCCTCGTCAACACCGACGGCCAGCACAGCCTCTGGCCGGCTTTCGCTCACGTTCCCGAGGGTTGGCTCTGCGTGCTGGAGAACGTCGGGCGTGAGGCGGCCTTGAGCTATGTCGAGCTGCACTGGACCAGCCTGCAGCCGCGCAGCCTCGTCGACCAGATCGCGACGTCTCAGTGACGAGCCCGGCCCTCGCGGTGGAGGCGACCGGCATCGTGAAGCGCTACCGGGACAAGGTGGCGCTGCAAGGCGTTGACCTGGCTGTCACCCAGGGATGCGTCTTCGGCCTGCTGGGTCCCAACGGCGCGGGCAAGACGACGCTTGTGCGCGTCCTGGCCACGCTGCTCGAGCCGGACGAGGGCCATGCCGTCGTCGCGGGCTTCGACGTGCAGCGCCAAGCCCGCGAGGTCCGCAGCCGGATCGGCTATGTCGGTCAGTACGCCGCTGTCGACGACCAGCTGACGGGTCGCGAGAACCTCGAGCTGGTCGGTCGGCTGCTGCACATGGGCAAGGAGGCGGCACGCAGCCGCGCCGATGCTCTCCTCGCTCAGTTCGAGCTTCTCGATGCGGGCGGGCGGCGAGCGGGCGTCTACTCCGGCGGCATGCGCAGGCGCCTCGACCTGGCCAGCTGCCTTGTCGGTGCACCGTCCGTGCTGTTCCTCGACGAGCCGACGACGGGTCTCGACCCGCCGAGCCGGATGGCGCTGTGGCAGGCGGTCCGGTCCCTGGTCCACGCGGGGGTCACCGTGCTGCTGACCACGCAGTACCTCGAGGAGGCCGACGCTCTGGCGGATCGTGTGGCTGTCACCTCTGACGGGCGGATCGTCGCCGAGGGGACGCCGGAGGAGCTCAAGCGCAAGGTGGGGCAGGAGAGGCTGGTCGTCGCGGTTGCCGACAGGTCGCAGTGGCAGCTGGCGTCGGCCGTCATGTCCCGTGTCGCCACGGGGGACATCGAGATCGACGAGCGCAAGAGCACCATCACGCTTGCGCTGCGCGAACCGCTCGCGGATACCGGGCGGGCCGCCCAGGAGCTCGCCGCCGCCGGGGTCCGGGTGGACTCGTTCGCCCTTCGCCGCCCGACCCTCGACGACGTGTTCATGCACCTGACCGGGCAGCTCGCCGGTCCGCCGCAGGATGATGCGGTGCTGGCTGCCGCAGGCGCGTGAACGGCTCGCCGCCTAG
>CAXSDR010000021.1:0-41998 GCA_964236445.1 uncultured Motilibacteraceae bacterium
GCTGCGCCGAGACCGTCGTAGGCAACCAGGAAGCGGGCCACGTCGGGGCCCGTCGGGGGGTGCGGGTCGGGACCGCCGTAGCGGTCGTGCAGCTCGGCTTCCTGGGCTGCACGCAGGGCGACGGCGTCGGCGTCGTCCCAGGGCACACGCAAGATCGTGAGGGGCACGAAGACACAGGCTAGTAGGCCGGTCGAGGACGCTGTCGATGTCCTTCTTGTCCTGATATGCGCGCATCGTTCAGGTCCCGGCGCTAGGGTCGGAACGTCGGTTGCGGCACCCGTGACGCATGTGACTGTTGTGACAGAAGCAGATCAGTGTGACGATGGGGTGTCGCGGGCTACAGCCAAGACGACGCTACGCCGACGCCCTAAAGGCTTGGCACCGCGTCAACACGGTCGTCGCGTCGGTTCGTCGCCGCTGCCGTGTCGGTGCAGATTCCCGACCCGGAACGAGGACCAGGTACGTGCGTAGAGTTCCCGCAGCCCTGCTCGCGCTGACCGTGGTGCCGGCATCCCTCGTGCTGCCGGTGCTCACACCGGCCGCGCCGCACGCCCATGCCGTGACACCGCACCTGGGCGAGCTCTCGCTCGGCGGCGTCGACGCCGCGACGCTGGCGCACTCGAGCCTGAGCAAGGCCTCGCTCGCGCATCGCCCGGTCGTCCTCACGGCCCCGTTGGCCGTGCACACGTTCGGCCTCGTCGGCGTGACCTGGGACAAGGGCACGGGCGCGGCGGGCACCGCCGTCTCCGTGCGCGTGCGCGAGCACGGCCGCTGGACCCCCTGGACCGCACTGAGCACGCAGGACGAGCTCGGCCCGGACGACGCCGAGTCCCGGGCGACGACGCGCACCGGCACGGACCCGCTGCTGACCTCCGACGCGGACGGCGTCCAGGTGCGCGTCGACAGCCCCGACGGACGCGCTCCGCGCGCGCTGCGCGCCGAGCTGCTCGACCCGGGCACCTCCAAGGCCGACGCCTTCATGACGCCGAAGCTGCCGCCGTCCACCGCCCACGCCGAGAGTGCCTTGCCGCCGATCATCTCGCGCGCCGAGTGGGGTGCCGACGAGTCGCTGCGGGGGCGTACGCCGACCTACAACGCCACCGTCAAGGTCGGCGTGCTGCACCACACGGCCTCGACCAACAGCTATGACGAGGCCGGCGCCGCCGAACAGCTCCGGGCGGTCTACGCCTACCACACCAAGAGCCTCGGCTGGTCCGACATCGGCTACAACTTCCTCGTCGACAAGTTCGGCCGGCTCTACGAGGGCCGCTACGGAGGCATCGACAAGCCGGTGATGGGCGCGCACGCCGGCGGCTTCAACACCGACACCTTCGGCATCTCCGCGCTCGGCAACTACGACGCGGTCGCGCCGCCCCAGGTCATGGTCGACGCGATCACGACGCTGTTCGCCTGGAAGCTCGGCCTCAGCCACCGTGACCCGCTCGGCACCGCCAGTCTCACCAGTGCAGGCGGTGGCACCTCGCGCTTCGCCAAAGGCACCACCATCACGGTGCCGACGATCATCGGCCACCGCGACGTGGGCGCCACGGCCTGCCCCGGGCGCTACCTCTACCCCTTCCTCGACGCCATCCGCCAGGGCGCGAGGGCGCTCGAGGGTGATGCCATCTATGACGTCAGCACGTCGCCGTCCAGGGTGTCCGTCGACGCGACAGGTGCGACGCCGGACGGCACGGTCAGCCTCACCGCGCGTACGTCCACGGCGGAGAGCTGGCACCTGGCCGTCACGGCCGCCGACGGCTCCGTCGTCAAGGCGTTCGACGGCACCACAGCAGGCCCCGAGCCCATCGCCGCGACCTGGGACCGGCGCACTCCTGCCGGTGCCCTGGTCCCGCCCGGCACCTACACCCTGACGCTGAGCGGCGCCTCCGCCGTGGGTGCGGTGCGCCCGGCGGTGTCCACCTTCACCGTGGCGTTGCCGGTCGTGGCCACGCCCGACCCGGCGCCGACGCCCGACACCGAACCGCTGCTCAAGAACCCGCCGACGCTGGCGCCGGTCTACACGACCGCCGGCGACGTCGCCTATCGCGGGCGCGCGTGGTCGACCACCTGCGCCGACTTCGGCAGCCTGCACCGCTGTCTCGCCAAGATCACAGCCAGCTACACCGTCCGTGACCGCACCGGCAAGATCGTCACCAAGGTGGGCCTCATCCCGTCGGCCTGGGCCTACACCGCGACGATTGCACCCGACTGGGACGCCAGTCGCTATTCCGTGCCCGGTCCCTTCACGGTGGGCACCACGCCGTGGCGAACGTCCTGCGACGTGCCCGCCGGACCTCGCCTGTGCCGGGTCGAGGTCTATCAGGCCCACTGGGAGCGTGCGAAGGTCAAGAACCGCATCGCCTACGTGCAGAAGTCGTCGTGGGTGCTCAACCGCTACGTACGGCTGACGGTCCCCAAGTGAGCACAGGTGTGTCGCGGGTGGCGGTGCCGCTCGGGGGGCTCGTCGCCGTCCTCGCAGCCGCGCTGCCAGCACAGGCCGCCTCCTCCGGCGCCGTCTCGTCGGGGGTCGTGCGCGCCTCGGCCCCCGCGACGGCCGCAACGATCACGGGTTCGGGTTCCGGCCATGGCATCGGGCTCAGCCAGTGGGGTGCCTACGCCCAGGCGGTCGAGGGACGCACGGGTGAGCAGATCGCCGGCTACTACTACAGCGCCACGACCGTCGCGGCCTATGACGACGCGTCGCAGATCCGGGTGAACGTGGCGCACGGGGTCACCGGCCTCGCGTTGCACACGCTCGCCGCTGCCCCCGGCGGTGGACACTGGCGCGTGACGACCGACGCCGGAGCGGCGACCGCGGCGGTCACAGACCTCGGCCCGTCGGACGCGATGACTGTGGGCGGCTCGGACGCGGCGGTGCGTGTTGCCGTGACGCGTGCCGACGGCGTTCCTGTCGCGCCCGTCACGGCCACTTCGGTGGACATCTCGTGGGCCGGTGCGGCAGGTGACCTCGCCGGCGAGCCGGCGACCGTCCTGGTCTCCGGCTCGGACCAGCTTCGCCACGGCACCCTGTCCGTGCGTCCCTCGAGCGCCTTCGGGGGTGCACAGGGTCGCCTCGAGGCCGTCAACAGCGTCCGGCTGCACGACGAATACCTCTATGGCATCGCGGAGGTCCCTTCGTCGTGGCCTCGCGAGGCGCTGCGCGCACAAGCCATCGCCGCGCGGACCTACGCGCTGGACAAGGTGCTCCGGAGCCCGGCCGGCGTCACCTCCTGCGGCTACTGCCACGTCTATGACAGCACGTTGAGCCAGGTGTTCACGGGGTGGAAGAAGGAGAACGAGTCCTCGGGCGCGACCGACTTCGGCGCCAAGTGGCGCGAGGCGGTCGACTCGACCGCGGTGGGTGCTGATCAGGGACTCACGGTTCTCAGTTCCGGAACTCCGATTCAGGCTTATTTCTTCTCGTCTTCCGGTGGCAAGACGCGCAACAGCGAAGACGTCTGGTCTGCCGCACTGCCCTACACAAGGTCGGTGGACGACCACTGGAGCTTGCAGCCCGCCAATCCCAACGCCGCGTGGAGCACCATCGTGGACATCGCAACGCTGGCATCGGCCTTCGAGCTGCCCGACATCGCGGCGGTCAACGTCGATCTGCGCGACGTCAGTGGCGCCGTCGAGCGGCTGACGGCGGTGTCGTCGGCCGGCCTCTCGTCGCAGCTGACGGGTGAGGCCTTCCGCTCGAAGCTCGGGCTGAAGTCCGCGTGGCTGACCGTCGCCCTGACGGTGCCGTTGACAGAGGTAGCGCCGCCTCCGCCGCCACCGCCGCCGCACGTCGTCAAGGTGCCCCCGCAGATGGCGGTGGTCTACACCCGGGCCGGCCCGCAGACCTATCGCGGCCGGGCCTGGTCCACGACCTGCAGCGACTACGGCACGACGCACCGCTGCCTCGCGCTCGTCACCGCGTCGCACCCCGTACGCCGTGGTCGCACCTACGCATCCGTGGTCTCCCTGATGCCGAGCGCCTGGGGCTACACCGCCGTTGACTCGCCCGCGTGGAGCCGGTCGCCCTACGCCACGCCCGGCTCCCACCTCGTCGGGACCCACCGGTGGACGACGACGTGTGACGTGCCCACCGGCCCCCGGCTGTGCCGTGCCTCGCTGTTGACCAAGCTGCCCCTGCGCACCGTCTCGGGCAAGCGGGTGGTCTGGGCGCAGCGCAGCGTCGCCGTGCTCAACCGCATCGTCCGGCTGACGGATCCGCTGGCCTAGCAGCGATGTCACCGTTCAAGCCGCCGGTCCCTGCACCCGATCGTTCGGGGGTGACCGCCGCCTGCGCCCGCCTGTCAGCTCGAGCTGCTGTCGCCACTGCTGCGGCGGTCGTCACGGCGCTGCTCGCGGTGAGCGTGCCGGCGTTCGCGGCCGACGTGCCGCCGACCCCCACCCCCACCCCCACCCCCACCCCCACGGTCACGGGCGTGCCCAAGCCGCCGCTCGCGCCACCGACGCTCGACCCCGCGCCGACGCCGGGCGCCGTCATCGTGCCGCTCGCCCCGCTGCCCCCCACTCCCGAGTTCCCCGCCTGGATCGACGACTTCGCGCGCTACGAGCCGCAGTTCCAGTGCCTCACCACGGCACAGCCGGGCACCGCGGCGCTGCAGGCTCTGCTGTCCGCGACCTACGGCCTGACAGAGTTCTCGACGGTGCGCCCGTGCAACGGCTCGATCAGCGAGCACCATGACGGCCGGGCCCTCGACGTGATGCTGAAGGCTTCCGACCCCGGCCAACGCGCGACGGCCGACGCGATCCTGGGCTGGCTGCTGGGTCCTGACACCTGGGGCAACCCGAGCGCTGTCGCCCGGCGTCTCGGCGTGATGTATGTCATTTTCGACCACTACATCTGGCGTGCCTACCGGCCCGAGGCCGGGTGGCTCCCCTACTCCGGCACGGAGTCGCACGACGACCACATCCACATCAGTCTTTCGCCGGCCGGTGCGCAGGAGCAGACCTCGTGGTGGTCGCTCGACCCCATGACCGTCCCCGGGGTGCACCTTCTCGGCACCCGCTGGTGGCGCGTCTCGTGCGCGGCCACGGTCGAGCCGGGAGCGAGGTGCGTGGCCGACATCAAGGCCACCCAGATCGTCTGGAACACCGAGCAGAAGCGGTTCGCGCCGGTCCTCACCTGGGTGCGCAACCGCACGACGACGGTGGCGACCGAGAGCGCGACCTGGGACGTTGCACCGACAGGACACACCGGGGACTCGGTGACGGCACGGGGCGCCGCGCTGCACACCACCTGCAGCGCCGAGGCACCCACGCCGCGCGTGTGCAAGACCTCGGAGCTCGCCGACGTCATCGTCCGCATGCCCGCGCAGGGCACCGTGCGCGCGAGCTATGCCACGCAGCAGAGATGGGTGCTGCGGTCGGTCGTCAAGATCGTCGCGCCGCTGGCCGCTGCTGCGCCGGTTCCTGTGCCGCCCACCGCGGCGGCGACCCCGGCCCCGCTGCGACGTCGCTAGACCGCTCAGGCGAGGGCGACCGCCGTCACCCGTTCTGTCGCCCGCTTGCCCGCGAGACTGTCGGCGTCGGCGTGCGCCACGAGGACGACGGACCCGCCGACGGCCAGCGGCGTCACGAGCGTCGCGCACAGGCCGACAGCGCCGACCGGTTCAAGCCTGCTGAGCAGACGCGCTGCGGGCTGGGCGCCCCACCGGGTCGCCAGCTCCTGCGCGTACGCCGCCAGCTCGGCGCCGTCGAACACAGCGGTCCCCGCCGTCAGGGCGAGATCGCCGGGCCGGGGATCGCGCGAAGCGACGAAGCGGTCGCCGTGCCCGAGGACCTCGGTGTCGGCGTCCACCACGCTCGGCGGCAGCACGAGCGCCGGAGCGATGGCCGCCTGCAGCGCGGGGCGCAGGCTGACATGCACCACCTCCGCGCCGCTGGCCTGGGCGCGGTGCAACGAGTCCGGTCCCGTCACCACCACGTCGGCGTCGCGCAGCTCGGCGTCGGACGCGCCGAGCAGGACGCCGGCACCCACGAGCCATGTGGCCATGGCCCACACCGGCACCTGCCAGTGCAGCGGCAGGAGCAGTGCGACGGTGCCCCCCGAGGAGAGGTCGAGGTCGTCCTGGAGCAGGTTGGCGGTCTTGGCGACCCAGTTCTCGAACGTCGCCAGGGACAGTTCGACCCGCTCGCCGGTGGCATCGTCATAGAACGTGAGGAACGGTCGGGCCGGCTCCGCGGCGAGGGCGGAGCGCAGCAGCAGCGCGGCGGTGGTCGAAGTGGGCACGGGCGGACGGTAGCGTCCCGCAGCGTGCATGCCCAGCAGCGGACCGGTGACGGCCCCCTCGTCGCCGCGCTCGTGACCGTCGTGTTCGCGCTGCACGCGCTCGTCGGCCTGCTGGCGTTCCGGGCGTTCCGCATCGGCTCGTGGGACCTGCTGCTCTTCGACGACTCCGTACGCGCCTATGCCCACCTGCAGGCCCCGATCGAGCCGGCCCTCGGCGTCCACATCGAGGTGGGTCCCCACCTCAACGCGCTCGGTGACCACTTCTCGCCGATCCTCGCCCTGCTCGCGCCGCTCTACTGGATCTGGGCCGACCCCCGGATGCTGGTCCTCGCCCAGGCGGCACTGATCGCCGGGTCGGTCGTGCCTGCCTTCGTCATCGCTCGCCGCGTCCTCGGCCGTGCCGCAGCCTATGGCGTGGCGGTCGCCACCGGCCTCGCCTGGCCGCTGCAAGAGGCGTCGGCGGTCGGTTTCCATGAAGTGTTGTTCGTGGTTCCGTTGCTGCTCTGCGCGCTCGAGAGACTGCAGGCACGCCGGTTCGGTCAGTCGATCGCCCTCGCGTGCGCCCTGCTCCTGGTGAAGGAGGACATGGGGTTCGTCGTCGCGATGTTCGGCGTGCTTGTCGCGTTGCGCTGGCGCGCGCGCGCCGGACTTCTCGTTTTCGCCGGCGGTGTCGCGGCCGCGCTCGTGGCGAGCTATGTCGTCGTGCCCGCGTTCTACGGCCACGGCTCGCCCGACGGTGACTACTACAAGGCGTTCTTCGACGCGGCGCCGAACCCTGTCGCGATGGTGCAGCTCGCCGCCGAACCCTGGCAGAAGTGGCAGACGATGCTCTGGCTGCTGGTCCCCTTCGCGCTGCTGTCGCTGGCGTCGCCGGTCGCCCTGCTGGCACTGCCCCAGCTGGGTGAGCGGGCGATCTCGTCCAACCCCAACCACTGGGGGGTGCAGCAGCACTACAACGCAATTCTCGTGCCGGTCATCGTCGTGGCAGCGGTCGAAGGTGCCGCGCGGCTGCCCCACCAGTGGCGTACGCCGTGGGCCTGGGCGGCTGCCCTCGTCGCGGTCGTCCTGTGCGGGTCGTTTCCGATGCGCACCCTGGCCGAGTCGAGCACCTGGCACACCGACGCCCGCGAGCAGCACGCCCAGGCAGCCGTCGACGCCGTGCCGCACGGCGTCACCGTCGAGGCGGACAACGAGATCGGCCCGCATCTCGCCCGCCACGACGAGGTGTGGCTGCTCGACAAGACGCCTCGCGGCGCCGACTGGGTGGTCATCGACACCGCGGCGTCCTCGTTCCCCATCGACTCCCTCGGCGCGCAACGCGAGCGGGTCGACATCCTGCAGCAGCGGGGATACGCCGTGACGCTGGCTAACGCCGACTACGTCGTCCTGCGACGTGGCGCATGAGGGTGCTGGGGCCCTCGGTGCTCTGCGGGCGCCTGCTCGCGGTGCTCTCCGTCGCACCCGCTGCGGCGCTCGCCTGCGCTCTCGCTGCCGTGTGGCCCCTGTTGGCGCTGAACGTGCTCTCGACGTGGGCTGCCCTGCTGCTCGGCGTGCCAGCCGCGGCGGTGGGCGCCTACGCCTCGGCCCGGCTCGCGGTGCGCGCTGCTGCTCCCGTGCCGGTGTGGACACTGCTCGGTGTCATCGCCGTCGGTGCGGCTGCGGCGGTGTTCGCCGGGGCACACCACAGCGAGCATGTGGTGCTGCGCAGGGACGCGGGCGCCTATGCGCTGACCGCACGGTGGATCGCCAACGAGGGCAGTCGGACGATCCCCGTGCACTGGGACGAGCTCGGGGGCCGCGACCCCGCGCTGCGCGCCGACAGCCCGGCCTACTTCGCCGAGGGCGACCACCTGGTGCCGCAGTTCCTGTCGGGGATGCCCCTGCTCCTGGCGGGGGCATCGCGCATGGGCGGGCTGGAAGCGTTGCTGCGGGTTCCGTCGGTCATCGGCGGCCTGGCGCTCATCTGCTTCGGTGGTCTCACCGCGCGACTCGTCCGGCCCGGCGCGGGGCCGGTGGCCGCCGGACTGCTCGGGCTGACCTACCCCGTCCAGCTCGTGATGCGCTCCACCTACAGCGAGACCCTGGCTCTGCTGCTGCTTCTCGCCGGTCTCGCGCTGCTCGTCGATGCTGTGCACGAGTGCTCCGCGTGGGGTGCCTTCGTCGCGGGTTTCGTGGTCTCGCTGGGCACGCTGGTGAGGGTCGACGCGTTGCGAGAAGTTGCTTTCCTGTTTCCCGTTGCAGCCTTCCTTTTCGCCCAGCGTCGCCGAGAAGGCGTGATGCTCGCTATCGGACTGCTGATGGGAACGATCTGGGGCGCGGCAGACGCGCTGCTTCTCGCGCTGCCCTACACCCGCGAGGTCAAGAGCTCCATCCTGCCGCTCACCGCTGCGGCGGCTGGTCTGGCGGTGGTCAGTCTCGTGCTGGCGCTGCTCTGGCGGCGGCGACCTGCTGGCACCTCACCGCTGCGCATGCCGCGAGCTGCTCCCTGGGTCGGCGGTGGACTCGTCACCGCTGCTGGCCTTGCGCTCGCCCTGCGCCCGTTGTTCTGGTTGGGGCGGCAGGATCCTGACTCGGACGGTGGCCGGGCGGTGCTGGGGTTCCAGCGTGTGACACGGCTGCCACTCGACGCCTCGCGCACCTACACCGAGCACAGCGTCACGTGGGTCAGCTGGTGGACCGGATGGCCGATGTTGGTGCTCGCGCTGCTCGGGGCATCGGTCCTCACCTATCGGGTCGTCGCGCGCCGCGACGGTGAGGCTGCCTGGGCGCAGCTGCTGCTCCTGCTGCTGGCGTCCAGCATGTTGGTGCTGCTCCGACCCGGCATCACCCCCGACCATCCCTGGGCCGACCGTCGCCTCGTCGTCGTCGTGCTCCCGGCGGTGGTGCTGTTCGCCTGCGCCGGTGGCTCGGCCCTGGTGCAGGCGGCACAGGAGCGCGTCCCGTCGCCTCTCGCGTCGGCCGTCCTGGTGCTCGGGTCGCTGGCCCTGCTCTGGTTCCCGTGGCACGCTGCGCACCCGCTGATGAAGGACCGCACCGAGGTGGGGGAGGTGTCCGCCCTCCACCGTGCGTGCGCCTCGCTGCACCCGGGCGACGTCGCTCTGCTGGTCGACAACCGTTCCCGCAGGGAGTGGGCACAGGTCCTGCGCGGCGAGTGCGACGTGCCGACCGCCGGCGTCGAAGACCGAACTCAGCTTCCGGACATCATTGCTCGCATCAAGGCGCGTGGCGGACATCCCGTCCTCGTCGCCGCCGACCACCCGAGACGTGTGGCCTTCCGTGGGGCGCCGTCCAGCCGTGTCGTGCACCTCGATACCTTCGAGGACTCGCGCCTGCTGGTCACGCCACCTACGGGCACGAATCCGTTGGACATCAACCTGTGGTTCGGGAGGCCCTGATGCTGCACCATGTGCAACTTGCCTGCCCGCGCGGCAGCGAGCCGGCGCTCCGCTCGTTCTACTGCGGGGTCCTCGGTCTCGAGGAGCTCCAGAAGCCGCCGGTGCTGGCGCCCCGTGGAGGCTGCTGGTTCCGTGGGTTCGGAATCGAGCTGCACCTCGGGGTGGAGGACGACTTCCGCCCGGCGCGCAAGGCGCATCCCGGCATGCTCGTGAGCCGGCTCGACGACTGGGCGCGTCGGATCTCGCAGGCGGGCTTTCCTGTCGCCTTCGACGACGACTTCCCAGGCATGCGCCGCTTCTACAGCGAGGACCCGGTGGGCAACAGGCTGGAGTTCCTGCAGGCGCGAGAAACGCGATGACTATCTCCCTTGGCGTCTTGGAAGCAGAGACGCCAAGGGCGGGTGTCAGGACGCGGCGACGGCGTCCAGCTGCGCGTAGTCGACGTCAGCCAGGGTCAGGCCTGCACCGGCGACGTTCTCGCGCAGGTGCGCAACCGATGACGTGCCCGCGATCAGCAGAATGTTCGGCGAGTGGCGCAGTAGCCACGCCAGCGCCACCGACATCGGCGTCGTCTCGAGTCGCGTCGCCACTGCGCTCAGCACGTCCGACTGCAGTGGGCTGAACCCGCCGAGGGGGAAGAAAGGCACGTAGGCGATGCCCGCGCCGGCCAACGAGTCGATCAAGGCGTCGTCGTGGCGATTGGCTATGTTGTAGAAGTTCTGCACACACACGATCGGTGCAATGGCCTGCGCCTCGGCGACCTGGTCGAGGGTCGCGTTGCTCATCCCAAGATGACGGATCACGCCCTGCTCCTGCAGTTCCACGAGCGTCGAGAACGCCTCCTCGATCGAGCCGGGCTCCGGGCCCAAAGGGCCACCTGCCCGCATATTGACGACGTCGAGCACGTCGAGCCCGAGGTTCTCGAGGTTTGAATAGACGCTGTCGCGCACGTCCTGGGCAGAGCGGGCAATCGGCCAACCACCCTGCGCATCGCGCTTAGCGCCGACCTTGGTGATGATGTGGAGCGAGTCGGCGTAGGGGTGCAGCGCCTCCTTGATGAGCTGGTTGGTCACGTACGGTCCGTACGCGTCGCTGGTGTCGATGTTGGTGATGCCCAGATCGACCGCCTCGCGCAGGACGCGGATCGCTTCGTCGTGGTCCGCAGGCGGCCCCATGACGTTGGGTCCGGCCAGCTGCATCGCGCCGTAGCCGAAGCGGGTCACGACGAAGTCGTCCGCGAGCTTGAATGTTCCGCCAGGGAGTGCTGTGTGAGTCATGCCCTCAAAGGTGCCCCCGCACGCGCCGCTGCACCAGTGCCCCGCTCTTCCTGGGACTAGCAGGGACACTCTGCGAGGGATGGGTCCAGGTAGCGTGGTTCTGTGAATGCCAACAGCCAGTTGGGCGAATATCTCCGTGCTCGTCGCGAGCTGGTCCGCCCCGAAGACGTGAGCCTGCCCGCTCTCGGGCAGCGTCGGGTAGCGGGTTTGCGCCGCGAGGAGGTGGCGATGTTGGCCGGTATCAGCTCCGACTACTACCTCCGGCTCGAGCAAGGCCGCGACCACAACCCCTCTGTGCAGGTGCTCGAGTCGCTGGCCCGAGTGCTGCGACTCGATGAGACGGCCACGGCCTACCTCGTCGGACTGGCTGCACCGCAGCGCCGCCAGAGGGCGCGTCGGCACCGCCGCGAGACGGTGCCCGCGAGCATCCGACAACTGGTTGCCTCCCTCGTCCTACCCGCGTTCGTCGAGAGCCGTTATTCTGATGTGTTGGTCGCGAACGACCTGGCCTACGCCGTGTCGCCCAACCTTCGCGTCGGTGAGAACCGTATGCGCACGATGTTTCTCGACCCAGCCGAGCAAGCCCTCTGCCCGAATTATGAGCAGGCGATGGCCTACATGGTGGCGGGCTTGCGGCAGTCAGTCGGGACTGACACGGAGGACCCGCGGTTCATACAGCTCGTCGGTGAGCTGTCATTGTCGAGCGACCGATTCCGCCAACTGTGGGCACGTCACGACGTCCACGCCCGTGAGGGTTCGCAGGCCGCGATGGATCACCCCCAGGTAGGCACGCTCACGCTGCACAAGGAAAGGCTCAGCATCGGGGGCGGCGACGGACTCGTGCTGGTCATCTATCACCCCGCACCCGGCACCGGCAGTGCGGAGAAACTCGCCTTACTTGCCTCGCTCGCAGCGGCTGGCTCCTCGACGCGGCCGCCGACCACACCCTGAACGAGCCACCCTGAACGTGTCGCCGGCGTGACGTACCCCCTGCGACTGGTCACGCTGTGCGCCGTAACGACTCCATGCTGTGACCTCCTGCCGCCAGCGGCCGTCGTCGCGGCACCGGTCCCAGTGACCCAGGAGGCCGGCCCGTCCTGGGCGCCTCGGTGTTGACCTTGTCACCGGAAGCGTTTCCGTGCGACAGTCGCCTCCTCCTGCGGGCTACAGAAAGGGGGCGGCCCACATGGCCGCACGTACATCCATCCTTGTCGTGGGCATGGGGGTGGTGACCACCTTGGTGGCTGCCGGTGCCCTGAGTGCTCCAGCGATCGCCTCGTCCCCGACGTCGCTCGCGGTCCCGGCTGCCGCACAATCGACGGCGACAGACCTCGGCGCGTCGGGAAGCGGTGTTCCGGTCGCCAAGAGTGACCACGACGACGACCATGATCATGAGGCGGTCGACCCCAAGGCCCTGCGAGGTCTGGCTCGCCACCCCGCCGGCCGTTGCAAGGAGATGTACGAAGTCACCGCCGTGCCAGGTCTGTGCAGCCACGGGCCGGACGCTCCCGCCCACGGCTGGACCCAGGACGTGGCCACGTCGGTGCCGCCGTTGACCACAGCGCAGCTGGCGGTCGGCGTCCTGGCCACGACTGCTGGTGCGGACGCCGCCATCCCCACCCCGGCACCGGTCTGTGTCGGTGACGGCTCATCGGGCAACCGAGTCGAGATCCTGTATGTCCGCGAGAGCGGCGCCGCCGACCGCTACGGGCAGTATCTCGCGTCGATTCGCGCCTGGGCGCAGGGCATCGACGGCATCATCGACGCCAGCGCTGCGGAGACCGGTGCGAGTCGACGCATCCGCTTCGTCACCGATTCCTCGTGTCAGATCGTGGTCACGAACATCGTCGTCCCGAACGGCTCGCTGGCCGACTTCGGCAGATCGGTCGACGCGGTCAAGGCTGTGGGCTTCGGCGGAACCGATCGCAAGTACGTGATGTTCGTGGACGCCACGATCATGTGTGGCATTGCCGCCATTTCTGTCGACACGCGCCCGGACCAGGCCAACGCCAACAACTTCGGCCCGAGCTACGGACGAGTCGACTCCGGCTGTTGGGGGGCTGCCGCAGCAACCCACGAGTTCACCCACACGCTCGGCGCTGTGCTGCAGGGTTCTCCGCATTCGACGCCCTACGGTCACTGCACCGACGACTACGACATCATGTGCTATGTCGACGGCCCCGGCGTGACGGTCGGCGTCGTGTGTGGCAACCTGCTCGAGGACAGCCGCCTCGACTGCAATCACGATGACTATTTCAATCCCAACCCCATCGCGGGCACTTGGCTTGCGACACACTGGAACACCGCGAACAGCTCGTTCCTGATCGCCGGAGCCGCTGCTTCGCCCCGCGGGAGTCAGATACTCGGACCGGGTGGCAAGTGCGTCGACGTAGCAGGCGGCGACAGTGGTGGCAACCTCGCTCGGGTGCAGCTGTGGGACTGCGAGGGCAACTCGCTGGATCAGCACTGGACCCTCACCGGCGGAACCCTGCGCAGCCTGAGTCGCTGTCTCGACATCGACGGCAACGGCACGGGCATCGGCACCATCGTGCAGCTGTGGGACTGCAACGGCGTCGGAGGTCAGCAGTGGGTCCAACAAGCAGATGGGTCGCTACGCAACCCCCAGTCGGGTCGCTGCCTGGACTCCCCCGGTGGATCGACTGCGAATGGCGCGGGCCTGCGGATCTGGGACTGCAACGGCAGCGGTGCTCAGAAATTCGTGATCGGCTCGACGATCATCGGACCGGCCGGCAAGTGTGTCGACGTCTTCGGTGATGACAACGGCGCCAATCTCGCCAAGGTCGAGCTCTGGGACTGCCTATCCGGGGCTCGGGACCAGCACTGGACCGTGACCGGCGGAACACTGCAAAGCCTGGGTCGTTGCCTCGACGTGGACAAGAACAGCACAGCCGGCGGCACGATCGTGCAGCTGTGGGACTGCACCGGCGTCGGTGGACAGCAATGGGTCCAGCAGGCCGACGGTTCCTTGCTCAATCCGCAGTCAGGTCGTTGCCTCGACTCTCCCGACGGCTCCACGGCCAACGGAGCGTGGTTGCGCATCTGGGACTGCAACGGCACGGCAGCGCAGAAGTTCCGGATCAGCTGACGGCAGGTGCGGCCGGGAGACTCTAGTGAGCCGTCCCGGCCGCGCAACCGTTGCTGGTCCGCTATCGGACGCGAGCCTCGGGGTGGCCGATGCCATAGGAGTAGCCGAGGAAGTCCTCGCGAGCTGCGAACTCCAGGTCGGCGTTGTCCGAGAACAGCCCGTCGACACCTGCCTTGAACAGGTCGAGATACTCCGCCAGGACGTTGCCATAGGCGTTCGGGTCCGTGCCGATGCGGTACTGCGCCGGCAGGAACTGGTTCTCGGCCCGCACGGTCCAGGGCACGACCTTCAGGCCGGCAGCGTGGGCTTCGTTCACGAACGACGACGCCGCGCCCGAAGTTGCGTCTGTATTGCGCGGGAAGATCTGAGCCTTGTCCGGGCCGACCCAGTCGGCGTACTCCCGGATCTCCCGGAAGCCCTCGGGCGTCGTCATCTGGGCGTACGTCTCGGGGTTGCCGGTGGCGGTGTGGTCCCACGGCGCGTCGGTGGGTCCGGCGCTCGTCAGCTGCACGAGGTGGACCTTGAGCTTGTAGACGCGGCGCAGGTCCTTGAGGTTCTGCTGCTCGAAGGACTGGACGTAGACCGGGGCGTCGCTCTTGTCGAGGTGGTGGGCGCGCAGCTCCTTCACGAGCACCGGCTCCAACGGGAGATTTATGGAGGCGAAGTAGGTCGGGTGCTTCGTCTCGGGTGTCACACCGATGGTGCGGTGGTAGACGGCCGACTCGTGCCTGGCGAAGTCGAGGACCTGGTCGAGCGTCGGGATCTGGTAGCGCCCGTTGAGGATCGTGTTGTGCTGGCGTACGTCGGGAAGACGCTCGACCGCGCGCAGCGTCTGCAGCTGCGCGAGGGTGAAGTCCTGAGTGAACCAGCCCGTCTGCTCGACACCGTCGATGGTCTTGGTGGTCTTGAGCGACGCGAACTCGGGGTGCGAGGCGACGTCGGTGGTGCCCGTGATGTTGGGCTCGTGGCGGGCGACGAGGACGTGGTCCCTGGTCGAGACGAGATCGGGCTCGATGACGTCGGCACCCATGCGGATGGCGAGGTCATAGCTGGCGAGGGTGTGCTCGGGCCGGTAGCCGGAGGCGCCACGGTGGCCGAAGATCAAGGGCGCGGAGACCGACGTGCCGCTGTCGTTGTGGCCGGCTTCTGCGTTCGAGACGAACGTGACGGGCGCCACCACCGCTGCCGCTGCAGGAATGGCGACGAGGAACCGTCGGAGGTCGAGCCGCTTGTCGATGAGCAAGGGAGGTACTCCTTCCGAGGCGCTCAGCAACCTCGGCATCTGCCGGGTGGTCGCCTCTGGAGAGGCTCAGGCAACCGCCGCAGACTGGCCCCGACGGGAACTGGGCCTGACCGCAGTGTGAACTCCTGCTGCACGCCGGGCTCGCCTCGAGGCGCTGACCTGCGCGAATACGTCGGACGTTCGCCGACCTGTAATCTCCACGGCGAGATGAGCACCTCTGCCATGGCAACCGCGCCCTACGTCACCATCGTTCTGCCGTGCTTCAACGAGCAGGACCATGTCCTGCTCGAGGTCGAGCGCATCACGCAGGCCATGGACTCCAGTGGCTACACCTACGAGCTGCTCGTGGTCGACGACGCCTCGACCGACTCCTCGCTCGAGGTCCTGCGCGGCGCGCAGTCGCGCTATCCCTGCATGCGCATCGTCGCGTTCCGCCGCAACGGCGGCTCGGGCACCGTCCGGCGCATCGGCACGCAGCAGGCGCGAGGCGAGATCGTCGTGTGGACCGACGCCGACATGACCTATCCCAACGAGCGCATCCCCGAGTTCGTCGGCATGCTCGACGACCCGTCGATCGACCAGGTGGTCGGTGCGCGTACGTCGGAGATGGGCACGCACAAGGTGTTGCGTGTGCCCGCCAAGTGGTTCATCCGCAAGCTGGCCGAGATGCTGACCAACTCGCGGATCCCCGACCTCAACAGCGGCCTGCGCGCGTTCCGCAGATCGGTCGCGCTGCCCTACATGCGCCTGCTGCCCCCCGGGTTCTCGTGCGTGACGACGTTGACCCTGGCGTTCCTGTCCAACCAGCACGACATCCGCTACGAGTCGATCACCTACGCCACGCGTGCCGGCACGTCGAAGTTCCGCTTCGTCAAGGATGCCTACCGTTATCTGCTGCAGGTGCTGCGGATGGTGATGTATTTCAATCCGCTCAAGGTGCTCATGCCGGTCGCGCTGAGCCTGCTGCTCCTGGCGTTCGGCAAGGGCATCTTCGACGTCATCGCCCACCCGGTCAGGCTGGCGACCAACACCGTGCTGCTGTTCGTCACGGGGGTCATGATCACCGTCCTCGCGCTTCTCGCCGACCTGATCGTCAGATCGCGCGACGACCGCTGAGCCAGCATCGTCGGACGCGCGGGGCCGCGCCTGTTCAGGTGCTGCTCGCGAGGACGTGATGCGATGAGCTCAGCGGGTTGCCCAGAGTCAAGGAACGCTGCTGCGCCAAGGCGTCCTGCCACTGCGCGAGAGACCCGACCGCGGCGAAGCCGGCCTGCAGCGCCGCGAGCTGGGCATGGTGCATCTGCTCAGCTGTCACCTGGCCGACGCTGTTGACATAGTCCAGCGTCCCGGTCGCGTCGTGCAGCACCTCCACCGTGAAACCTGCGTGCATCGCCTGCCGTGCCGTGGAGTCGATGCAGTGCTGCGTCATGTAGCCGACGACCGTGAGTGTCGTGACCTCGCGTTCGGTGAGCCACGCTGCCAGGCCGGTCCCGGTGAACGCGCCGGGGTAGGACTTGTTGACCAGCAGGTCGCGCGACCGGGTGGCGACCTCCGGATGCAGCTCCCAACCGTGGCTTCCGAGCGCGAACACGGGGCTGCCGACGGGAAAGTCGTGCTGCACCACCACGACGTACGCGCCTGCTTGCGCCGCGGCGTCCATGCTCGCGCCGATCGCCTGCACGCTGTCGGCGAACGGCGGGAAGCTGATCGGCAGTCGACCTTCGGCGTCGTACTCGTTCTGCGCATCGATGACGAGAAGTGCACGTGTGCTCATGGAGTCTCTCCTGTGTCGTGTTGTCGTGGCAGATCCACTGTGTCGGGAGCGGAGCGCCGCGAGCAGTGGCCGGGAAGCCGTTCTGCGATAGATTCCGGCCATGCGCGATCCGCGAACCGTCGCCGTGATCCTGGGCGACGACGCCCCGATGCTCGAAGCTGCCGTCCCCACCCGGGTCTTCAGCGCGGACGTGCGCAGCGCCGGCGCAGCTCCCTTCGACGTACGCGTGGTGTCGGAGACCCCTGGGCCGGTGACGACCAGCGCCGGCGTCCGGCTGACGGCGCCCTACGCGCTCGGTGCCGTGGCCGACGCAGGAATCGTGATCGTGCCCGGCTGGCGACCGCCGGGCGGGAGGCGGACCGGCGAGCGGGTGCTGGGCGCTCTGCAGCAGGCGCACGCCGACGGCGCCACGATCGTCGGGCTGTGCCTCGGCGCGTTCGTGCTGGCGGAGGCGGGTCTGCTGCACGGACTGCGCGCGACGACGCACTGGCACTTCACCGCCGAGCTCTCGGCGAGCTATCCCGGGGTGACGGTGGACAGCGACGTGCTCTATGTCGACGAGGGGCAGATCCTGACGAGCGCGGGGAGCGCGGCGGGCATCGATGCCTGCCTGCACCTGCTGCGCCGACTCGACGGCGCCCGGGCCGCGAGCGCGGTGGCTCGGGCCCTGGTCGTCGCCCCCCACCGCGCCGGGGGCCAGCAGCAGTTCATCACCCACCCCGTCCCGAGCACCCCCGCCGAAGGCGGGTTCGGACCCACGCTCGAACGCGCGCTCACCCGGTTGGGAGACCCCGCGCTGGACGTCGACACGATGGCCGGCTGGGCGCTTCTGAGCAGGCGTACGTTCGACCGCCGGTTCCGTGAGGCGACCGGCTGCTCGGCCCTGCAGTGGCTGGTGAGCCAGCGGGTGCTGCACGCTCAGCGCCTGCTCGAAGACAGCGACCTCGGCATCGACGCCGTCGCGCAGCGCTGCGGGTTCGCCGACGCCGTGGCCCTGCGCCCGCACTTCCGCCGGGTGGTGGGAGTCGCGCCCCAGTCCTACCGCGAGTCGTTCCGCGTCACCGCCGGGGCTTGACGCCGCGGGCCACGATGCCGGGGCCGTGTCGGGGAAACGCCCGCTGCAGCCGCCGGAAGGGCAAGGTGCCCAACTCGGTTGCCGCGCGCTGCCACGCCGACTCGGGCTGCAGGAGCCGCCCGCTGTGCCCTGAACGCTCGGCCATCGACGCGTTCGACGACCGGCGGGCCTTGATGCGTCCGACGGTGTTGCGCGCGGTCTCGAGCGCATAGCCGAGCGGCATCCCGTAGAGCGTGATCTCGACCTGCTCGAGCCCGGCCCGACGCAGCAGCAGGCGCAGCGCAGGAGGGTCGTAGCGGCGGAAGTGCCCGACCATCTCGTCTGCCGGGCCGAACCGGTCCTGGAAGGCGGGCACGCTGATCAGCAGCGTGCCTCCCGGGCGCAGGTGCGCCACCCACTCGGCCAGGGCCGCCGCGTCGTCCTCGAGGTGCTCGAGCACCTCGAAGGCGCACACCACGTCGAACACCTCATCGTCGGAGAGGTCCTCGACGACGGTGTTGCGGACGTTCCCGTGCACCACCCGCTCCGTGGCCACCTCGAAGGAGGCCACGTCGGGCTCGAGCCCGACATAGGACCGGGAGCGCGCGGCGAGGCGGCTGCCGACGGCACCCTGCCCACAGCCCACCTCGAGGATGTCGACGGGTCCTTCGGGAAGCTGGCGGGACACGACATCCCAGCGCAGCCAGGCATTCGCGGTCAGGGGTGCTTGCGCGGCGGTCACGCCCGAGATCCTGCCAGCCGTTCGACCAGGGGCGCGACGACCTGCTCCGCGCTGAACGACCGCAGCGCGAGGGTGTGGGCCCCGAGACGCCTCGCACGCAACAGGGCGGGGTCCGCCGCGAGCGACCGCAGGGCTCGGGCGAGCGCATCCGGGCTCCCCGGTGCGACCAGCACCGCGGCGTCCCCGAGCGACCGCCGCTGTGGCGCAGTGTCAGATGTGACGACAGCGCAGCCCGCTGCTGCGCCCTGGAAGACCTTGTTGGGCACGACGCGCAGCGCCTTGGGACCGGTGCCGAAGATTCCCAGGCACACGTCGTGCGCGGCGACGATGGCCGGCAGCTCCTCAGGGGTGACCCACTCCAGCCAGGTGGTGCCGCCGCCCGTCCCGGCGGCCAGGTGGGTCGCCGCGAGGTCCTGGCCCGAACCGATCAGGGTGGCGCGTACGCGCACGCCTTCGGCCGCCAGCAGGGCGAGGGCCTCGCCGACCACGGGCGCACCTTGCAGCGGCGTGAACAGTCCGAAGAACACGACGCACAGCGGCTCTCCGGCCGTCGCCAGCGTCTCGCCCGCAGCGTGACCGGCGTCGAACCAGGCCTGCGGGGCGCCGACCGCGACGACGACGGCCTTCTCTCGCGCGTCCGGTGGCAGCGTCGCCAGCTGCTCGTCGGTATCGACCACGACGATGTCTGCGGCGGCGAGTGCAGCCCTGTCGATCGCCCGCAGCGCCCGATGCTTGAGCGACCCGGTCTCGCCGCGGTCCTGTGCCGTGTCGCTGGCGCCGATGAGGTGGTCGAGGACGATCGTGGAGTGCGGGAAGAGCCGCCGCGCCAGCAGCACGTCGAAGTGGCCGAGATAACCCACCAGCACGACCTCGGGCACGGCGCTCCGGCGACGGAAACGGGCCGAGCGCAGCACCAGCAGCAACCAGCGGCTGACGACGCGCAGAGCCAGCGTGGGAACGCGCCACGGCTGACGCAGTGCGGCGACCCGCGCGGCCGTCCCGATTCCCAGCGGAGCGTTGCACTCCTGCACCTGCAGGCCGCGGCGGCGAAGCCCCTGCTCCAGCACGGCCACGCGCGGGTGCGAGGCCTTGTCATAGGTGCCGAAGAGCAGGATGCGCATGGTTCAGCACCGTACAGCTGCGCAGATCGGGCCAGCTGACGCCTGTCGGTCGTCCGGGTGGCCGCCTTGCTGCGGGTGCCCGAAGGCACCGTGAAGGCGCGGCTGTCGCGGCGTCGGGCCGCCCTCGCGCGACTGCTCGCAGATACGCCCACCGACGACGAGAGGAAGCCGACATGGAGACCTGAACCAGCTCTACTCCCGGCTGCGGGGCGAGGAGTGGCCGCCGGTCGCCGCCCGTGGCGCCGACGTCCGCGACGCCTCCGACGCACGGCACCGGCGGCGTACGACACTCGCGGTCGGCGTCATGCCGGGGGCGTCATGCCGGGCGCGTCACCGGTGCCGCGCTGCACGGTCGGCTCGCTCACCGCCCGGATCCATCCGGGCTGGCTGGCCGGCTGGCGGCGTCTGCGCCGACGGTCGCATCGACCAGGAGCCGTACGTCGCCGGGCGGGGGAGGTAGCAGCAGCTAGCCTCGCGCAGTGCCCTCGTCGCCTGTGCAGCTGCTGAGCAAGCTCCTGCGCACCCTGCTGGAGAGTCGCTGGCTGCGCATCGCGTTCATGGTCGTCGCGGTCGTCGGCTTCGGGCTCTACGTCGCGAAGTACTGGCCCAAGGTGCACGCCCGCGCCGCCGACATCTCGGCCGTCACCATCGGCCTGGGATTCGCCACGGTGATCGGCGGGCTGGTCGCGAGCATGCTGGCCTACCGTGCACTGCTGGCCGACCTCGGGTCGCGGCTGCCGGTGGTGGTCGCGGCACGCATCTTCTTCGTCGGGCAGCTCGGGAAATATGTCCCGGGGTCGCTGTGGCCCGTCGTCGCGCAGATGGAGATGGGGCGCGACGCCGGCGTGCCGCGCCAGCGCAGCGCGTCCGCGATCGCGCTGACGATTCTCGTCTACCTCGGCGCGGGACTGCTGATCGGTGCGGCGCTCCTGCCGTTCTCCCCGGGCGCGCAGCGCTACCGCTGGGTCGCGGCGGTGGCGGTGCTCATCGTCGCGGGGCTGCACCCCCGCATCCTCAACCCGGTCATCGCCCGGCTCCTCGTGGTCGTCGGGCGGCCGCCTCTCGAACACCCGGTCAGCGGGCGCGGCATCGGCGCTGCACTCGGGTGGTCGGTGCTCTCGTGGACGCTGTTCGGCGTGCACGTCGACCTGCTCGCCCACGACCTGGGTGCGGACGCACGGGCGACGCTCCCGCTGGCCGTCGGCGGGTTCGCGCTGGCGTGGAGCGTGGGCTTCCTGGCTGTGCTGGCGCCCGCCGGCGCCGTTGTGCGCGAGGCCGCCCTGATCGCCGTGCTCGCTCCGCAGCTCGACAAGCCGGGCGCCCTCGTCGTGGCGGCGGCGTCACGACTGCTCATGCTCGGCGGCGACCTGGTGACGGCCGGCGTCGCGGCGCTCGCGTGGCGACGGGGGCGCTCGGCATCGTCTGGTGACGTGCTGGCAGAACCCCTCTGACGGCCGCCTGGAACACTGTGACCAACTGCTCGTCAGGTCGACACGGGAGACTCCACACCGATGCTTGAAGCGATCCTGCTCGTCGGCGGCAAGGGCACCCGGCTCCGCCCTCTCACGGTGGACTGCGCCAAACCGATGCTTCCCACCGCCGGTGTGCCGTTCATCGCCCACCAGCTCGCCCGCGCCGCCGAGGCGGGCATCGAGCACGTCATCCTCGCGACGTCCTACAAGGCGGAGACGTTCCGCGACTACTTCGGTGACGGCGCGTCGGCCGGCCTGCGCCTGGACTATGTGACCGAGACCGAACCGCTGGGCACCGGTGGCGGCATCGGCAACGTCGCCTCGCTGCTCGAGTGCGGGCCCGACGACCCCGTGGTGGTGCTCAACGGTGACGTGCTCTCGGGCCACGACGTACGCGCGCAGCTGGCCCTGCACACCGCCTCCCGCGCCGCGGTGACGCTGCACCTCACCGAGGTCTCGGACCCTCGCGCCTTCGGCTGCGTGCCGCTCGACGACTCGGGACGGGTGACGGAGTTCCTCGAGAAGACCCCGAACCCGCCGACCAACCGCATCAACGCGGGCTGCTATGTCTTTCGTCGTTCGGTCATCGACGCCATCCCGAGCGGTCGACCGGTGTCCGTCGAGCGTGAGACGTTCCCCGGCTTGCTCGCGGCCGGCGAGGTGGTCATGGGTTATGTCGACGCGACCTACTGGCTCGACCTCGGCACGCCTGCCGCGTTCGTGCAGGGGTCATGTGACCTCGTCCTCGGCCGCATCGCCTCCGCCGCACTGCCAGGACCGGTGGGGGAGTCGCTCGTGCTCGGTGGTGCGGACGTGGCCGAGGGAGCCAAGGTCACGGGCGGCACCACGGTCGGAGCGAGCTCGAGAGTCGCGGCAGGCGCGACCATCGAGGGAAGTGTGTTGCATGACTCCGTGATCGTGGAAGCTGACGTCGTGATTCGCGACAGCGTCATCGGTGCAGGTGCGACCATCGGCAGGGGAACGGTCCTCGACAGCGTCGTGGTCGGCGACGGTGCGCACATCGGTGCGGGCAACGAGCTGGTCAGCGGGGCGCGGGTGTGGCCCGGCGTCACTCTCGCGGACGGCTCCCTGCGTTTCAGCAGCGACAGGTCCTGACGCACGCGAAGGTCCTGTCCTCGTGTCGAGCCGGGATCCTGCGCTCACGGCAGCACATCAGTGGGCGGGGAGCTCATGCGGTCCGCAAGTTGGTGACGTCGGTGGCCTCGCGAAGGTGCCGGTCGAGCGCACGCACCACAAGTCGGACAAGACCTGACGCCGCGGCTCCCGATGCGACGGTCGTCACGACCCCGGCGACGAGCGCCTCAGCTGTGCCGTCGCTCGTCAGCGCTCTAGAGAGCAGGGTGCCGACAGCGGCTCCCGCTGTCGTTGCGGGGACGGCGACGGCACACAGCTGCACACGCAGCGCCCGGCGCAACGTCGCCAGGTCGACGCCGAGTGCGGCCAGAGCGGCGAGCGGTCGGGGTGCGTCGAGCAGGTGCTCGAAGGCGGCGACGGCCATGGTTGCCGTCGCAGCTGCGACGGCGAGCAGCGTGGCGGCGGCTGCAGTGGCGTATCCGAAGAGATAGAAGTCGAGGTCCTGCTGAAGGCCGGAGCCGACCACGCTGCCGGCCTGGCTTGCTTCCACGCCGAAGGCCAAGCCGCAAAACGCGAGCACCGTGGCGACCCGGCCCGGACCGGCGGGGTCCGCGCGGATCCGGCTTGCGGCGAGCAGGTGCACGGCGTCGCCCACCCGCTCGCACCGTGCCGCAGCGGCGAGCGCCTGGACCGGGCCTGCAGTGAAGCCAGCCGCAACGAGCAGCACGAGGGTCCCCGCCACCAGCGAGAACTGGGCGATGGGTGAGCGGGCCGCGACCGCCCAGGGCAGGCAGACCACTGCGGCGGCGAACACCAGGGCTACGACCGCCCGATTCCTCGTGTGCGTCACCGGTCTCACCCGGAACCGCTGTCCCAAGGGGTCGACGACGACGGCGCGAGACACGCCCGCACCGGCCAGCCCACCTGCGGCGGCCAGCCCCAGAACGACACCGAGCCATGCGGCGGAGTCCCAGCCGTCCGGCGACGGAAGCATTCGCAGCCTGGCCGGAAGGGCCGGCCCCAGCAGGAGGGAAAGCAGCAGGTAGCCCGGACCGGCGAGAGCACCCCCGGCGGCCGCCGCGCGGGCGGTGTCCAGCGCGGCGAACCATCGCGTCTGCACCGGGGTCGCGCCGGCCAGGCGCAGGGCAGCGCTCCGCCGGTCGCGTGACGAGCTGCCGAGGCGCAGTGCCTGCACCGCCAGAACGAGGACCGGCACAACCAGCAGCACCGCGCCGATCACCACGCCGGGGCGCAGCGCTGCCTCGGCCACATATCCCGCCAGCTGCTGGTCACCACGAGAGCCACCAGAGCCACCGGACCAGCCGTAGTGGTCACCCCGCAGTCTCGCGATGCGGGCGGCTCCGAGGAGAAGCGAGCCGGACACCGCGCTGGCGCCGACCACCAACCGGGCGCGTGCCAGGTCGTGCGGCGACGTGCCGCCCGCGAGTAGCCAGGCCGTGCCGGGTCTCATGCGAGGGCCACTTCGTGCTCGACGAGGCCGTCACGCAGCCGCACCTCGCGGTCGGCACGCGCTGCGACGCGGTTGTCGTGCGTCACGAGCACCAGCGCGGCTCCTTGGTCGCGCACCGCACCCAGGAGCAGGTCGAGCAGCTGCTCGCCGCCAGCCGTGTCCATGCTGCCTGTGGGCTCGTCTGCGAAGACGACCCTCGGCCCGGTGACAAGCGCACGAGCGACCGCTGCCCGCTGACCTTGGCCACCGGACAGCTCACCGGGCAGGGCGCCCGACTGGTCGGCCAGCCCGACGCGCTCCAGCCAGCCCATGGCAGCCGTACGCGCCTCGTCGCGGCTCACTCCCTCGAGCAGCAGAGGCAGGGCGACGTTGTCCACGACCCGCAGGTCGGGCACCAGCTGGCCGAACTGCAGCACGACGCCGACCTCACGTCGGCGAAGACGAGCTCGGGCCGCGTCGTTCAGTGTTGCGAGATCGTGACCCAGCAGAAGCGCAGTTCCTGCCTGCGGACGCAGCACGCCGCTCGCCACGTGCAGCAGCGTCGACTTGCCGCAGCCACTCGGTCCCGTCACGGCTACGGCGTCGCCCGCGCCCACTCGCAGAGAGACACCGTGCAGAGCGGCCGTGCGCCGGTACGAGTGCTGCACACCGATGACGTCAACAACCGGAACGCTGTCCTTGCTCATGTGGTCTCCTGGCTGTCGGCAGCGGCGGCGATCGGCGCAGGCGGGGTCCCTGCAGGCGGTTCGGGCTGGTCGGGTGGACTCGGCGACCTGGGCGCCTCAGCCGACGCAGCGCCTGCGCGTTCGACCGCCTCGTCAAGCCACCGCAGATCCGCGTCCAGGTGCGCGAGTACGTGGTCCCGTGCGAGACGCGCGAGCGGGTCGGGCGCCACAGCGGCTGACAGCTCGCGCATGCGGCGCAAGTGCTCGGCGCGCTGTCGCGCTACGAGGGGCTTGACGTCGGCACCGGTGCGCAACGCGGACACGGTCTTACGGACGAGCTCTTCGGTGCCGCGCTCAGCCGGGCCCTCGGGCAGTGAGAGCCACGCCGCCAGGTGCGCCTCGCCGGCCGGAGTCAGCGCGTAGACCGTGCGCTCCGGCCCACCCCCGCTGCGCGTCTCGACCACCTCGACGAGCCCGTCGCGCGCGAGGCGGCCCAGTGTCGAGTAGACCTGCCCGAAGGCCAGCTGCTTGCTGTCCGGGAACCATGCGTCATGACCTCGTTTGACGTCGTACCCATGGCTGGCGCCTGCCCGTAGCAGGGCCAGCAGCACATCGCTTGTGGCCATGATCCGACTATACTGCACGAGTAGATACTGAGTGAATAGTGACACGCAGGAGGCCCTCCTACCGGCACCCTCGCTGCCTCGTGTCGTCGAGCAGCAGCGGGTCGATGCCGACGGCGAGCACCGAGACGCCGCAGCGCGAGCTGAACGCCGCCCACGTCGACTGCTCCGCTGCCGCGATCTGGGTCCGGACGACCCACACGCGCCCGGACCCGCCGGCCGCCAGCGACTCGGCGTCACGGACCGCGACCTCGATCGCCGAGGTGCCCCGGCTGGACATGGCCACCACGCGTGAGCTGTTCGGATAGCTGACGAGGAAGCCCGTCGCGACATCGGAGGACGCGACGGCACGCACGGCCGGGTCGTCGTCGTAGTAGGCGAACGCCCAGGTCGCGGACAGCGTCACGAGCACGACATCGCCGGGTTGCTGATGGGCACGCAGATAGGAGACCTGGGACCGGACGTCCTGCGCGAAGATCGGGTGCGAGCGCAGGTGCGGGCGGCACGCCTGCACATAGAGTCCCGCGCAGAGCAGTGCCAGCACGGCCGCGGCGACCCGGAGCATCGGTCCGTGGCTTTCCCGCCGCGAGAGCCACCGCAGGAACCCCGCGACGCCGACCGCCATGAGCAGGGCGTCGCACGAGAGCAGCCAGGCGCTGACGCGCAGGTCCAGGAAAGGGTAGGTATGCGCGACCGCCGCCACGGCGGCCTCGGCCACGGCGACCGGCACCAGCAGCGCCGTCGCGGGGTGCCGACTGCGTACGACTGTGCCCACACCGGCCACGGTGAGGACAGTGCACAGCAGCAGGGACGTCGTCCCGGTGAACTGCACCAGCAGCTCGGACCTCGACCAGATCTGACGCGCCGCTCCGGCCGGGGAACGAGACAGGTAGGAGTCGATCCAGAAGGCCCGCAGCTGTCCTCCGCCCGCGTGGTGCAGCACTGTCGTCAGCAGGATTCCCGCCGCTGAGGCGACCGCGGCGACTCCTGCGACCAGCGTCTGACGCAGCCGGGACCGGTCGGCGCCACGCAGCACGACCGCGCCGACCGCGACGAACGCCGCGCTCCCGGCGAAGACGCCTGCACTCGACAGCAGGGGGGACAAGCCGACGACCGCGGCCAAGGCCAGCAACCGGCCCCTCGTCCAGTTGTGCTCCAGCCGCGACACGAGCAGCAGCAGCAGCACGACGACGGTCGTGTCAGCGGTGTACTGCTTGAGATCGTCGCGCACCGTCATGGCGGGCACGACCAGCATGACGAGACCGCCGGCCAGCACGGCCGCGCCGCGGCCGAAGGCGAGACTGCGCAGCAGCAGATAGCTCAGCGCCACCGCGAAACCTGCGAACAGCAGCGGGACGAGGCGTTGTCGCTGCTCGTCCCACCCGAGGATGGCGACGTGCGGCACGAGCCGCAGCAGCAACGTCCAGCCCAGCGGCGACGGTCCTGACGCGAGCGCAGCGTCGCGCACCGGCAGGCGCGTGGACACGGCGACCCACGACTCGTCCAACCAGTAGGGCGTGCGCAGGAGATAGGGCACGTCATGCGTCAGCAGCACGCACAGCCCGAGGCCCGCGGCGACGGCTGTGTCAGCGGCCGCGCCGGTCGGGCGCACGGCCGGAACGGCCTACTGCGCGCCGGCCTCGGGCGCGTCGCTCGCGGGGTATTTGTCGACGAACGCTGCGATCACTGCGCCGGAGACCTGGCCACACAGCTCGCGGTGGCCGAACTGCGTGCCGACCTTGGGCTTGGCGCTCCAGTGGGCGAGTGCAACGTGCTTGCCTGCTGGGAACGCGCCGCGCGAGGAGTCCCACGCCGCCACGATGAACTTGCCGGTCGGCCCGGTGGCGGTGTCCTTGGGCATCCGCACGGCGAGGTCCTGCAGCGCCTGGAGCTGCTTGCCCTTGACCGTCGCGTCGTACCACACGATGTTGTAGCCGTGCTCGAGGTTGTGCACGAGCACCTCGAGCTGCGGGGTGTCCTTGGCGGTGTAGAAGTGCCGTCCGCTGATGTCGGGCTCGAGGAAGTGGTTGCCCGACGTGGGGGGCACGGTCTTGTAGTCGACCCTGGTCACCGACGCCTTGTCGCCCTCTGTTCCGGGCCCGACGTGGGTGCTGTCGGTGACGGGGTCGTCCGTCACCGCGTCGCACGAGGCGCTGGCCGTGCTGACGCCGAACGCCGACGGCTTCTTCTTGGCGGGGTCGTTGAGGCTCTTGAGGAGCAGCGGGACCGCAGCGACGGCGATGAGCGCGATGGCGAGGACCGAGCAGATCCCGATGATGATCAGCGACTTGCGTCGCTCGGCCGTCTTCTGCTGGCGGCGCATGGCCTCGATCGTGTCCCGGCGAGTGCGGTCGTCCTTGGCCCTGCTCGACACCGTGCGGCCCTTCGGTCATGCGTCCGCCATCCGGACGGCTGGAGACGAGGATACGGGCGGCCGGGCGCGTGCGGGTGCTCCGATGCCGGATGGTGATGCAGGATGAGCCCGTGACCGAGGTGAGGCACCCCGCGCCGCTCGCGCGCACCTGGCGCCCCCGGACACCCGTGACTGCCGCCGGCCTCTCTGCGACCTTGTCGCCGATGCGGCGAGGCGGTGGTGATCCGGCCCACCGTCGTGTGGGCGACACCCTCTGGCGGGCGATGCGTACGCCGGTGGGCACCGCCACGATTCGCCTCGACATCGACGCCGCTGCCGGCACGATCAGCGCCCTGGCCTGGGGAGACGGCGCCGCGTGGGCCGTGGACGGCGCACCGGCACTCGTGGGGGAGGGCGACGACGACGCCGGCTTCGCCGAGCTGGCCGCTGGTCACCCCGTCCTGCGCGAGGCGTGGCGGCGGCACCGGACCTGGCGCGTGCCCCGCTCACAGCTCGTGCTCGAGGCGCTCGTGCCGGCCATCCTGGAGCAGAAGGTCACCGGCACCGAGGCGCACCGGTCGTGGGCGACGCTGCTGAGGTGGTATGGCGAGCCCGCTCCCGTTCCTGCCGGGAGCGCTCCGGAAGGCATGCGGGTCCCGCCCTCCGCGCAGGTCTGGCGCCGGGTCCCCTCGTGGGCGTGGCACCGCGCCGGGGTCGACGCCAAGCGCTCGTCGACGGTGCTGCAGGCATGTCGCGTCGCCGGGCGCCTGGAAGCGACGCTCTCCCTCCCCCACGGCGAAGCCGAGCGGTTGATGTGCACGGTCTCCGGGATCGGCGTGTGGACGGCCGCCGAGGTGCGCCAACGCGCGCACGGCGATGCCGACGCGGTGTCCGTGGGCGACTTCCACCTCTGCAAGCGAGTCGGGTGGGCGCTCGTGGGGCGGCCGGTCGACGACGCCGGGATGCTCGAGCTGCTGGCGCCGTACGCCGGGCACCGCTATCGCGTGCAGCGCCTCGTCGAGCTCCATGCCGGCGGTCCCGCAAGTGCCGCAGGGCTCATTCCGCCGCGGCGGGCCCCGCGGTTCTCACCGCGGGACTACCGCTCGATCTGAAGGCACGTCGCCTGGCACGTCGCCTGGCACGTCGTCCGTGCTGCCGATCGCCCGCTGCATCCACCCCACGTCACGCCACGCACCGTGCTTGAAGCCGACGTGGCGGTAGGTGCCGGACCGCTCGAAGCCCATCGCGCGGTGCAGCGCCTCGCTGGCGTCGTTGGGCAGCGTCATGCCGGCGAGGGCGGTGCGATAGCCACGGTCCGCGAGCCGCAGTAGCAGCGCGCCGTAGAGCGCCCGTCCACCGCCGCGGCGCCGCTGGTCCTGACCGAGATAGACGCTGACCTCGCACGACCAGCGGTAGGCGGCCCGCGACGCGAACGGCCCGCCATAGGCATAGCCCACCAGCTGCGCGTCGGCGTCCTCGAGCACGAGCCAGGCGTGAGTGGCGAGAGCTCTGCTGATGCGGCGGCCCATCTCGGCGGGCGTCGGGGGATCGGTCTCGAAGCTGATGGTCGTGTCGCGCACGTAGGGCGCGTAGACCTCCGCACAGGCATCGGCGTCGAGCTCGGTGGCGTCTCGGAGCGAGAAGGCGGCCCTCATGTGACGATGCTAGCGCGTCCCGTCACTATTGTGACAGCCCATGACAGCTATGACACCTACGACACCTACGACGACGGGGCTCACCGCATCGATCGCCCACACGGTGCGGGCCGCTCGCCTCGCGCGTGACCTGTCCGTCAGCGGGCTCGCGGAGCGTTCGGGGGTCTCCCGGGCGATGATCGCCAAGGTCGAGCGCGGGGAGTCGGAGCCGACCGCGGCGCTGCTGAGCCGGCTCTGCGTCGCTCTGCAGATGACGCTCTCCGAGCTCGTGGCCCGTGCCGAGGGCGGGGACGAACGACTGGTGCGCGCGGCCGACCAGCCCGTCTGGACAGATCCTGACAGTGGCTACCGCCGGCGGGCGGTGTCACCGGCTGGTCGAGGCGCGCTCGAGCTCGTCGAGGTGGAGCTGCCCGCCGGCGCCGAGGTGTCCTACCCGGCCGACTCCTACGCGTTCATCTCGCAGCAGGTCTGGGTCCTCGACGGCCGCCTGCGTCTGCAGGAAGGCGAGGTGCAGCACGTGCTGGAGCCGGGGGACTGCCTGCAGCTCGGCCCCCCGTCACCCTGCACGTTCCACAACGAGGGGCGCCGCACCTGCCGCTATCTCGTCGCCCTCGCGAAGAGCCGCCCTTGACCGACTCAGCGGCTGACGGTGAACGACTCGGCGTCCCGTTCGAGCCGAGCGGGTGCGGGGTGCGCCGGATGTCCGATCGCGACCGCGCCCATCGGCTCCCAGCCGGGTGGGATCTCGAGGGCGGAGCGGGCGACGTCAGGGCAGAACAACGTCGAGGACACCCAGGCCGATCCGAGGCCTTCGGTGGTCAGTGCGACGAGGAACGACTGCACCGCCGCGCCGGCAGCAAGCAGGAACATCTCGCGCTCGGCCCGGCTGCGCCGCTCGTCGGGATAGTCGTGGGAGGGGTCAGCGACGAGGCAAGGGACCACGAGCAGGGGCGCCGCGCGCAGGACGTCGCCCCGCGCGACCCGCCGGGCGACGGCGTCGCTGTCGAGGCCGTCGGCGCGAAGGTCTGCCACCCACTGGTCCCTCATCGCGTCGAGCAGTCGCGTGCGCGCCTCCTGGGACGAGGCGACGACGAAGCGCGACGGCGTCGTCCCGTGGGGTGCGGGGGCCGTCAGTGCAGCCGCCACTGCCCGTCGCACGCTGGCCTCGTCCACGTCCGCGTCGCCAAACGTACGCACGGTGCGCCTCGACGTGACCGCCGCACGTGCTCCCTCGGCCAGTGCCTCGCGCGTGCCGAGCCGGAACATGTCCTCAGCAGCGTTGCGCACCAGCGCCCGGGCACCGGGGCCGTCCTCGTCGAGCAGCCCGACGGCCGGGTCCTGACGGATGACCGCCGCCGGAACTCCCGCTGCCTTGGGGCGCACCAGCTCGGCAGCCGACGCGAGCTCGTCGGCCGTTGCGACGACAGTCGCGTCGAGCGGGCGACCACCCGCGTCCAGGGTGCCGCGCAGATCGAGCAGGGGAGTCATGCCTGCGACGCCGATGGCGATGTCGACCTGGCCGTGGCGCCAGGCACGTCCGGCGGTGTCGCTGACGATGACCGCGAGGCGCTCGATGCCGAACGCGGTGCGAAGGGACGCACGGAGGGACCCCGCAGCCGCATCGGAATCCGTCGGCAACAGAAGCACAGTTCCCTGATCCACGTTGCTGGCGTCGACTCCTGCGGCAGCGGTGACAAGACCGTGCCTCGTCTCCACGATCCGCGTGGTGCCTCGTGTCGCCACCACGCGCACGGTCTCGTCGGTGATGGCCTGCTCGCGCGACGTGGCGGGACGTACCCGACCCTCCGCCTTGGCGACCACCTTGCTCGACACGACGAGGACATCGTCGTTCCTCAGTCCCTCGCCCGCATGCAGTGCCACAGCGAGGGCCGCCGCCAGATCGTCACCTGCGCGGATCTCAGGGACCCCGATCACCGGCAGGACCGTCAGGCGGCTCATCGTCGGAGGTCGTGCGCGAAAGTCAGCGCGGCTGTCGCGATCGTCGCCGACGCTGCCACGTCCGTCATCAGCAACGGCACTGCCCGGCATGCGATCCCTGCTTCTTGCACCCGGTCGACGGCGTCGCTGTCGCCCGAGTGCACAAGCCATCCGTCGAGCAGATCGGTGCCGAGGTGCAGGGCGACCGCCGCTGCATCGACCGGAACCCCCACAGCAGCAAGCATCTTGTCGGCCATGCCCCGCACCGGCCGGCCACCGATGATGGGAGCGATCCCGACGACCGGCGCACCGGTTGCACGGAGCGCATCCCCGATGCCGGGCACAGCGAAGATCGTGCCGAGCGACACCACGGGATTGCTGGGCGGCAGCAGGATCACATCGGCCGCACCGATGGCTTCGAGCACGCCAGGGGCCGGTGACGCGTCCGCGGCACCGCGCGCCTGCACCCCGATCGCCGGCGGCTGCGCGTGCCAGCGGACCCAGTATTCCTGGAAGTGCACCCAGCGTCGGCCCGATCCGTCAGGCGCATCGACGAGCACGTAGGTCTCGACGGGGTTGTCGCTCATCGGCAGCAGGCGTACGCCGAGCTCCGGCAGCTTCCACCGGGCGCACAACGCTGCTGTCACCTCTGAAAGTGACTTGCCGGCGTGGAGCATCGCCGCACGGGCGAGATGTGTCGCGATGTCACGGTCGCCCAGCCCAAACCAGGTAGGAAGCTCAATTCCTGAATCTGAATATGCTTCGAGATCGGTGCGAGCGACGAATGTCTCCTCGTCTCGACCCCAGCCCTGCTCCTCGCTGATGCCGCCGCCGAGGGTATACATCACCGTGTCGAGGTCGGGACAGATGCGAAGGCCCATCAACGTGATGTCGTCAGCGGTGTTGCCGATCACCGTGACCTGCACGTCGGGAAGGGCTCGCGTGGCGGCGAGCAGGCCTCGCAGGAACCGGGCCGCGCCGATGCCGCCAGCAGGGACAACGATGTGCACCGTTGCATCCTGTCAGTCGCCCGACGGCTGACGTCAGGCGATCCTCGTACGCGCGAGCATCCCGTCGTTCTCGCGTGGGTCGGCGATGCGGGGAATGCCGGCGGCGGCGGACGCGGTCGCGGCCTCCTCGGCCGCCGCTGCCGCTGCTGCGAGCGCATGACGGGCGTGCCTCGCGCTCTTGACGGCATACATCTGCACATCCGCGGTCCGTAGGACGACAGCGGGATCGTCACCGGCGAAACCGACCGTGGTCCCGACGCTGACACCGACCCGAGTGTTGACGCCGTCGAGCTCGAAGGGACGTCGCACCGCTGTCTCCAGCCGGGTGGCGAGAGCCTTGACCTCTGGCCGGCCGGCACCGGAGCACAGCACCACGAACTCGTCTCCGCCGAGGCGGGCGACCACGTCCGAGTCACGTACGAGCGCCTTGAGCCGGTCGGCCACCCCGATGAGCAGCGAGTCGCCGACCGCGTGGCCGTAGTTGTCGTTGATGGCCTTGAAGCCGTCCAGGTCGCAGAACAGCAACCCGCAGCCCATGCCGGTCGCGGGCTCGAGCGCCGCGTTCAGGGCCGACTCGAACGACGTCCGGTTGAGAAGACCGGTGAGCGGGTCGGTCTCGGCGAGCAGGCGCAGCCTGGCCTCGGCGCGCCGCGCCTCCGTGACATCGACGCCGACCGCGACCACGAACTCCACGGCACCCGCCGTGTCGCGCAGGATGGTGTTGCTCCATGCGACGCGATGCCGCTCCCCGTGGACGTCGAAGACCCAGCCCTCGTTGGAGGACGCGATCTCCCCGGCGATCATCGCGGCATAGTCGGCCGCCGCGGCGTCGCGCTCGTCGTCGGGCAGCAGCCTGTCCCACACGAGATGGCCGAGGACCTGGTTCGACGGGTGGCCGCTCAGTGCCTCGGCCGACCGGTTGAACCGGACGACGCGCCCCGCGCGTGTGGTGACCACCACCAGCGCGCCGGCGCTCTCGATCACGGCGGTCGAGAGGTCGCGCTCATATTGCAGGGCAGCCTCGGTGCGGACCGCCTCGGTGACGTCGTTGACGGCGACGACGAAGGCGCTGGCCTCGCCTTCGACGACCGCAGCCTCGGTCACGGTGATCTCGATCTCGCGCGGCCCGAGGCTGTCATGGCCGTGCACGAGATGACCCGAGACCGGCGCTCCGACGTGGTCCTCGCCCCACAGCGTGAGCCGGCTGCCGGTGACGTCCTCGCCCAACAGGTGCAGCGCACCGGGGCTCGCCTGCAGGACCATGCAAGCCGCGTCGGTCACCAGCACCGCGACGTCGGCGGCGCAGGCCAGGACGGCGTTGACGATGCGCGCGTGGTCGCCGTATATGTGCGCTGCCCGGGTATGGGCGGCCGCCAGCTCGGCGCGCACAGCCGAGAGCTGCGCCAGCGCCTCGTCGAGCGCAGGCTGCGCCCCTTCGGCCCCACGATGGGGACGGCCATACGTCAAGGAGACCTCCTCCCGCGCTCGCTGACAGGTGTGTCCGGATCCCATCGACGCGTCAGCGCTCTGGATGAGTCTTTGGTCGTGGATGCTTCGCCCGCGTGGTGCCGGCGCACCACGAACTGCCTACTTCGGCGTCTCCTGCGGCGCAAACATCGCCGGTGCAGGCCCGGATACCACCGTTCGCCTTGACGGAAGGGTTCCGACGCGCGTGTAATTCCACGAGTGTCGTTCGATCCGAGAAGCGGATCGGCGCAAGGGGAGGCAGTCGTGCACGAGGCAGTGTCGGCGGGGGTCGTGATTCCCGCGGTGCGCGAGTTCGAGAGGCCCGATCCGTTTGCGGACGGGCTCGCAGCTTTCGGCATGGGGGACTACGTCGGCGCCGAGGAGCCGACGGAGCCGACGTTGGCAGCGGTGTCTCTGCTGCGACCCCCGCCCGTCGTCCCCGTCCCCGGCCCCGAGCCGCTCGTGCTGTTCGACGACGGACTCGAGGCCGAGCTGCGGTGGCAGGAGCGGGCGCTCTGCGCGCAGACCGACCCGGAGGCGTTCTTCCCGGAGAAGGGCGGCAGCACCCGCGAGGCCAAGCGCGTCTGCACCGGGTGCGAGGTCCGCAACGACTGTCTCGAATACGCCCTCGCGCATGACGAGCGGTTCGGCATCTGGGGTGGCCTGTCGGAGCGTGAGCGTCGGCGCCTCAAGAAGCGCGCGGTCTGAGCTCGCACACCTCGGTCTCGATCGCCTCGGTGGGAACCGGCACACCTGTCGTGACCGCTGTTCTCGTCACTCACGACGGTGCGCAGTGGCTGCCCACGGTCCTGACGAGTCTCGGTGCCCAGACCGTTCCACCCGATCTGCTGCTCGCCGTCGACACGGCGAGCACGGACGCGAGCCTGCGCATCCTCGACGAGTCAGCCGTCGTCGATGCGGTTCTCCCTGCGGCCCGCGACAGCGGATTCGGTGCCGCCGTCGCCCTCGCCCTCGGCTCACCTGACGCCGCAGCACTCGTGGTGGAACCCGACAGCCTGCGCTGGATCTGGCTGCTGCACGACGATGCTGAGCTCGCTCCCGACGCCCTCGAGCACCTCCTCGCGGCGGCTGCCCGCCGCCCCTCGGTCGCGGTGCTCGGACCCAAGCTGAGCGGCTGGGACGCGCGTGACACCTTGCTCGAGGTGGGCGTGTCCATCGCCGGCAGCGGGCGGCGCGAGACCGGCCTCGAGGCGGCCGAGGTCGACCAGGGCCAGCACGACGACGAACGCGACGTGCTGTCCGTCAGCACGGCGGGCATGCTCGTGCGCCGCGACGTCTGGGACCAGCTCACCGGCCTCGACCCGGCCCTGCCCCTGTTCCGCGACGACGTCGACCTCGGCTGGCGCGCCCGCAGCGCCGGGCACGACGTCGTCTGCGTGCCCGCGGCGCAGGGTTGGCACGTCGAGGCGGCGGCCCGGGGGATGCGGCCCATCGCCGCCAGGGCTTCCCGCTCGGTGGCGTTGCCGCGGCGGCGCGCCGCGCTCGACCGCCGGGCGGCGTTGCACGTCCTGCTCGCCAACGCGTCGCCGTGGCGGCTGCCGCTCGTCATTGCCCGCAGCATCCTCGGCGGGCTGCTGCGGAGCCTGGTCGCACTGTTGGGCAAGGTGCCGTCCCGGGCCGCCGACGAGCTGCTGGCCCTGCTGGGGGCCCTCGGGCGTCCCGACGTGCTCCACCGTGCCCGTCGGTCACGGCGCCCGTTGCGGGGAGGGGACGAGCGCGTACGCCCCTTCCTGCCCGGTCCGGTCGACACGTGGCGGCGCATCCGCGATGCCTTCGCGGCCACCGGCCTCTTCGAGGGCGCCGCGGCGCAGGATGCCACCGCACGCGGTGCGGTCGAGACCGGCCCGACGGACGAGGAGACCGACGACCTCGCGGCCGGCCCGTCGCTGCTCGGCGTGCTCGCGCGCCCCAGCGTCGCCATGCTGCTCGTGCTCGCGGGCGTCGCACTGCTGGCCGACCGGACGCTGCTGGGCACGGGCTCGCTCCGCGGCGGAGCGCTGCTCCCCGCGCCGCGCGGCGCGAGCGACCTGTGGCACGCGGCCACGTCCTCCTGGGAGCCCGTGCTGCTCGGGTCACCGGGAGGCCGGCCCTCCTTCCCGGCGGTGCTGGCATTGCTCGCGGTGCCGTTCGGCGCCAAGCCCTCGATCGTGGTGGCGGTCCTCCTGCTCGCCTGCATCCCCCTCGCGGGCCTGACGGCCTATGCCGCACTCCGGCCCTGGTTGGCCTCGCGGGCACTGCGCGCGTGGGCAGCGGCGAGCTATGCGCTGCTCCCCACCGCTCCCGCCGCCGTCGCGCAGGGTCGGCTCGGGCCGGCGGTCACACACATCGGCCTGCCGCTTCTCGCGGCGGCGCTGGCCCGTGCCCTCGGCGGGCGCCCGGTGGACACGCCGTCGCGGCGTGACGATCGCTCCGCCGGTCGGGTCGCCCGGGCCGCATCCGGGGCTGCATCCAGGGCCGCATCCAGGGCCGCCTCCTGGCCCGCTGCATGGACAGCAGCCCTGCTGCTCGCTGCGCTGAGCTCAGCCGTCCCGGTGCTCTGGCCGATGGTCGCCGTCGTGCTGATCACGGCGACCGTCGTCGGACCGACCGGCCGGGGCCGTCGCGCCGCCGGCGCCGTGGTCGTGCTCGGCGTTCCCGCACTGCTGCTGTGGCCGCAGACCGTGGCGATCGTCGACCGACCGGAGCTGCTTGCAGGCATCTCGGGTCTGGCCGGCGCCCCGTCGGCGCTGCGCGGCCTCGACCCGCTGGCTGTCGTGCTGTTGCACCCCGGTGGGGCGGGCTCCTACCCCATGATCTTCACCGTCCCGCTGCTGCTCGCAGCCCTGGCCGCACTGCTGCGCCACGGCGCGGCGCGGCGCGTGGCCGTCGGCTGCTGGACTGTTGCCCTGCCCTGCCTGGTGCTCGCCACGCTCCTGTCCCGGACGACGATCGGCTCCGCGGCGTCGGGCCGGAGCGCCACCGCGTGGTCCGGGTCGGTGCTGAGCGTCGCGGGCGGCGCCCTCGTGGTTGCTGCAGCCGCGGGCGGCGCGGGTCTGCGCCGCCATCTGGCGCAGGCGAGCTTCGGCCTGCGCCAGCCGTTGACCCTGCTCGCGCTCGGTCTCGTGGCCGCGGCTCCGCTCGCCGCGGCCGAGTCCGTCGTCGCGCGCGGGTCGGCGCACCCGCTCGAACGCCGCGTAGCCGGGGCCCTGCCTGCCTTCGTCGCCGCGGAGCAGACGGGCCGCGCGCCGTCCGCGGGTGGTCGCACGCTGGTCATCAGCGGCGCGCCGACGGCCCTGCGCTACACCGTGGTCCGGGGGGCGGGGGCGTCTCTCGGTCAGGCCGAGGGGCTGCGCTCGCTCGATATGACGCAGGCGCGCGCGGCGGCGGCGGCATCCCTCGCCCTCGACAGCGTCGTAGGCGACCTGACCTCAGGTCGCAGCGGCGGCGCAGCAGAACCACTGTCCGACTTCGCCATCGGCTATGTGCTCGCCGTTGCGCCCGCGTCGGCCGAGGTCGTACGCGCACTCGACACCGTCCCCGGTCTGGCGCGGGTGGGTGCAGGCACCGGGCAAGCGCTCTGGCGGGTGGGCGGCGAGCCACCGGCGCGGGTTCGCGTGGTGCAGGGCAAGCTCCGCACGCCGGTGCCGTCGCGACAGGTGGGGGCCGACGCGGCCCTGCTCGCCGGACCGGAGCCCCGACTGCTCGTGCTGGCAGAGGTCCGGGACCACGGGTGGCGCGCCACCCTCGACGGTCGGCGGCTGCCGGTCGCGCAAGCACCTGCGAGCGCCGCCTGGGCCCAGGCTTTCGCACTTCCCACCACCGGCGGCCGGTTGCTGCTGTCGCACGTCGACGTGCACGATCGGCGGGTCGACCTCGCCCGCGGCCTGCTCGCGCTGCTCGCCCTGCTGCTGGCGCTGCCCTCCGCGTCGCGAGGCCGCCCTCCGGGAGGGCAGCGGTGAGCAGCAACGTGGCGACACGTCGTCCTGCCGGCGATCTCGTGCCGGCGTTCTTCGCGAGCGCGGTCCTGGTGGTGCTGGTCCTGGTGGGCCGCGCGACGTCGCCCCCGGCCAGGTCCACCGGTGCCCCCCAGCAGGCACGGGCCGCTGCACTGAGTGCCATGTCCCTGGCGTGCCCAGTCCTCGGCCTCGATCCCGCCTCACCCGGCGGTAGCGCCGCCGGATCCGCCGTGGTCGCCGCCGCAGCGGTGGGACCCACGACGGCCACCGGCAACCGCGGTGCCCTGGTCGTGACCCCGCTCGCGGGCGGCGCGCGGTTGGCGGGCGACACGCTCGCCGACGGCACCAAGGTCGTCAGTGAGTCCCGTCGTGACGAGCTCCTGCAGGTGAAGCTGCCGGTGGGTGTGGCACAGGCCGGCGTACGCGCCACCGGTGTGCTCGCTCCCGGCACCACCGCTGCCCTGGTCACCCGCACCACCGCCGGGGGTCAGCGGGGCCTCGCCATGGGCGCGTGCAGCGAGGCGGTTCCCGACGCCTGGTTCGTGGGTGCCGGCACCGGCACCGGGCGCCGCGCCGACCTGCTGCTCGCCAATCCCGAGTCGGGCCCGGCCCAGGTCGATGTGAGCGCCTACGGCCCCGACGGCTCGCTAGGGGTCGTCCGCCGCGGGATGGCGGTCGCCGCCCATGCCGCGGTGGTCGTCCGCCTCGATGCGCCGGTTCCCGCGGTCGGCGACCTCGCGGTGCACGTGGTCGCTGCCCAGGGACGCGTCGCGGCGTCGCTGCGCACGACCGAAGAACGCGGGCTCACGCCGCTCGGTGTCGACTTCGTCCCACCGGCCGGCTCGCCGGCTCGCCACCTGGTCGTCCCGGGCGTGCTTCGCGGGAGCGGGCAGCGCACCCTGCACGTCGTCGCTCCGGGTGGGCAGGGGGCGGTCGTGCAGGTGCGCCTGCTCGGACCCGGCGGACCGCTGGCGGCCGGCAGTCAGGTGCTGTCGGTGCCGGCCGGCTCCGTCGCCGATCTCGATCTCGCGGCGGCCGGCGGGCGCGTCGCCCTCGGGGTGGAGCTCACCTCCGACCAGCCCGTCACTGCGGGTGTCGACATGCGCCAAGGCGGCGCGGTCTCGAGCGGGGAGCCCGGCGACGTCGCCTACGAGGCCGCGGTCGAGCCGATCCGGGGCCAGGCGCTGCTGCCCTGGGTCGCCACCGGCCTCGGGCGCCTCGCCGAGATCTCGCTGACGGCGCCGGGGGCGGCCGCGCGCGTACGTCTGGTGGCGGTGGCCCGCCCCGGGCAGCCGGTGCCGGACGGTGCACCGGATGTCAGCGTCACCGTGGCCGCAGGCTCGACGCTGGTCGTTCCGCTCGCGAGCGGGGTCGGTGTGCCGGCCCATGGCGTGCTGGTCGTCGTGGAGCCGGGATCTGGTCCCGTGCACGCGGGTGCGTTCCTGCACGAGTCGGCACCTGACGGCCCGCTCCTCACAGCCATGCCGTTGCGCACGGCTCGCAGCGAGGTCGAGCTGCCGACCGTCAGCCAGGATCTCGAGGTGGGGCTGCCGCGCTCCTGAAGTGCGTCAGGCCACAACCAGCAGGTCCATCCAGCTCGTCGCCGGCGCTGTGGGATCTGCTGCGGCGGCGCGTCGCAGACGCGACATCCCCGCCTCGAACTCCTCGTCCGACAGGGCCCGTAGCTTCGAGTCGGCTCCTCGGCGGATCTTGTCGGCGAACTCCCCGAGAGTGGGGGCGCTCTGCTGCGGCAAGGATCGCAGGCTGACCCGGCCGAACCCCGCCTCGGCGAAGGCCGCGCCGGTTTGCTCGACAGTCGGATAGGTGGCGATCGAGCGCTCGGTCTCGGGGAAGAAGCGCACGCGTAGGTCGCCGCTGCACCGTCCGGGAAAGGTGTTGCGGACGAGGACCGGAGCGCCTGGTCTCAGCACACGCCGCAGCTCGTGCGCAGCTGCGGACAGGTCGCGAAGATGGTGGATCACCGACCCGAGCCAGGCTGCATCGATCGAAGCGTCCAGGGCCGGCAAGGCCTCCGCCGTGCCGGCAACGACCTCGATGCCTTCGGTCTGCGCGATGCTGGCTCGCATGGCTTGGGCAGGCTCGAGGGCAATGACGCGGACTCCGAACCAGGTGCGCAGGGCGACGGCGAAACCGCCCGTGCCTGCTCCCACATCGATGATCGTCATATCGGAGGACGGGAACACCTCCGCCCGGATGGCCTCTCGCCACTCGCCGAGCCCCTCGAGTGGGATCTCGCGTGCCATGCGGTAGTCCTCCGCAGCCTGCTGCAGGAGCGGCGAGGTCATCTGTCGTCCTCCGGCCCGCGATAGTCGGGGTCGACGACGTCCGGGTCGATGCCCAGCAGGTCGGACACCTGCTCGACGACCACGTCGAGCACGAGCTCGGCGAGCGCGCGGCTGTCGAAGGCACGGGTCTCCACCGGTCGGCGATAGATCACGACCCGCGCCGCGCGGCTCGTGGTCGCCGGGTGGCTGCGGCCGAGCGGGACGGGGTCGGGGCCCGGCGCGGGGGTGCCCGCCGGAGGGACGTCCTCGACCGCGAACTCCACGTCTGCGAGCTCGGCTCCCCAGCGCCGCTCGAGGCGCTCGACCGCATCGAGGACGAGGTCGTCGAACCGGTCGGACCGGCTGCGCGTGACGGGCACGTCGTGCGGACCTAGCGGGCCTCGCAGCCCACGGCCCCGCCGGTCGCGGCGGCGCCGCAGCGCGCGTGCCGGGCGAGGAGCCTGAGCCGTCATGCGCGCAGATTAGTCGCGACGCGCCGACGGTGTGCCAGTGCGGCGCCGAGGGCCCCGGACGACTACGGTGCGGACGTGAGCCCCACGCGTCGTTGTTCGCGCACTGCCTGCGGGCGGCAGGCCGTTGCGACGCTGACCTATGTCTACGCCGACTCCACGGCTGTGCTGGGTCCGCTCGCTACCTACGCCGAGCCGCACTGCTACGACCTGTGCTCCGAGCACGCAGGGCGGCTGACCGCTCCCCGCGGCTGGGAGGTCCTGCGCATCGCCGCGGGCCAGGGCCCGTCCGGTCCCAGCAGCGACGATCTGGAAGCTCTGGCCGACGCCGTGCGCGAGGCCGCTCGCCCGGTTCCCCAGCCTGCGCAGCCGCAGGGAACCGTGCAGGGCCGGCGGGGCCACCTGCGGGTGCTGCGCGACGCCGACGGCTGAGTTGCTCGCGCAGGCTGCGCGCAGGGCCGGAACCAGCGCAGTTGCGCCGAGCGGGTGGTTGTGACGCTCCGGCAGGCTTCGTCGCTCGTCCGGGCCTCAAGGGCCAGGACACGCTCCCCGATGGGCCGACTGTGCGCAGTGCCACAACGCCTCCACCCAGCCTCGGCTGCGCCCGACGAGGAGCCTCCCCATGCCCCGTGCATCCCGTGCCAGCCGCAATGCGCGTGTCGAGATCCCCCTCGGCTCCCTCACCCAGCCGGGTGCCCGGATCGGCGGCGGCTGCCGCTCCTGCGGCGCCGAGCGCGTGACCCGCATCGTCATGGCGTTGACCGACGGCTCGGCCGTCTCGTTCGTGTCCTGCCACGTGTGCGAGCACCGCACGTGGGAGGAGGACGGCACCGCGCTGGCGTTCGACCGCGTCCTCGACAAGACCCGCAAGGTGCCCTAGGCCCTGACGCCCGGCCGCGGTTTCGCGCGGCGCTAGGGTTGCGGGCGTGACCGACCGGACGAAGATCATCAAGGCCTATGACATCAGGGGCCTCGCGCCCGAGGAGCTCGACGAGGACTTCGCCCGAGACGTCGGTGCCGCCTTCGTCCGCGTGGTGGGGACCGACAAGATCGTCGTCGGACGCGACATGCGTCCCTCGTCTCCCTCGCTGCTGCAGGCGTTCGCGGAAGGCGCCACCAGCCAGGGCGCGTCCGTCATCGACATCGGCCTGGCCTCCACCGACCAGCTCTACTACGCCTCCGGGGCCCTCGACCGCGCCGGCGCCATGTTCACTGCCTCCCACAACCCGGCGCAATACAACGGGATCAAGCTGTGTCGGCCGGGCGCGGCTCCCGTGGGCCAGGACACCGGTCTGCGCGAGATCGCCCAGCTCGTACGCGACGGCGTCCCTGCCTATGACGGGGCGACCGGGACCATCGAGAAACGAGACGTGCTCGCCGACTACGCGGGCTATCTCAAGCAGCTCGTCGACATCGCGGGAATCCGCCCGCTGAAGGTCGTCGTCGATGCAGGCAACGGCATGGGCGGGCACACGGTGCCGGCCGTGCTGTCCGATCTGCCGCTCGACATCGTGGAGCTCTACTTCGAGCTCGACGGCAGCTTTCCCAACCACGAGGCCAACCCCATCGAGCCGGCCAACCT
>CAXSDR010000022.1:0-2396 GCA_964236445.1 uncultured Motilibacteraceae bacterium
CTCGCGGGCACGCAGCCGGATCTGTATCGCTGCTTCATGGACCGCACCTGGCGGGCTATGGCGCCGGCAGGGGTTGTGGGGTTGATTCATCCGGAGTCGCACTTCACGGAGGCGCGGGCTGGGGGGTTGCGGCGGGAGACCTACCGGCGACTGCGGCGGCATTGGAATTTTCGGAACGCGCTGGGGCTTTTTGAGGACATTGGCGGAACCATCAATTTCGGTGTTCAGGTGTATGGCAGACCAGGACCGGTGTCGTTCCTGCATGGCGCGTCCATGTATCGACCTGAGACCGTCGCACGTTCTCTAATGCACGATGGCACGGGCGAGGAGCCTGGCATCAAGGACGATGCGGACAACTGGGACGTACGTCCACATCAGGCTCGCATCCTTCATGTGACGGAAGAAGTCCTCACAGTCTGGGCACAGCTCATTGACGAGCCAGGTACGCCGGCCCCTGAAGGCAGAATGTTGCTTCCAGTGACCCTCGCGAGCCAGGCTGCGCTCGCGAAGATGTCGGACGCTGAACGGCTATCGGGAACTCCGTTTTCCTGGACGGCAGGCTGGCACGAGTCAGCAGATCGAGCGGCGGGCTTCTTCACTTTGCTTTCGGCTGTTCCGGAAGCCTGGACCGAGGTCATCCTGCAGGGCCCGCACCTCAGTGTGGCGACACCGCTGGCGAAACAGTCGAACCCGACAATGAAGAGCAAAGGAGACTACACGGCCTGGGATCTGGAGACGCTGCCGGAGGGGGCGATACCGCGTACGAACTATCAGCGGGCGAAGTCGGAGGAGGCGTACCTCGCTGGTTATCCGCGCTGGAACGGCACTCCGTCCAACCAGTTCTTCCGGCTTGCGTGGCGTCGGATGGCTGACTCGTCGACCGTGCGCACGCTGCACGCTGCACTGTTTCCGCCTGGTCCAACTTTCGTCGGCACCGTACTAAGCCTTGGCGACATCCCCTCGCTGGACCTCGCTGTCGCGGCCGGCATGTGGGCCTCGCTGCCCGTCGACTTCTTCGTGAAGGCCGCCGGGGTGTCGGAACTCAAGACGAACGTCACCACCCGCTTCCCCCACCCCCGCGACCACGCCCTCGTCCCCGAGCTCGTCCTCCGGGCCCTTCGCCTCAACTGCCTCACGTCGGCCTACGCACCGCTGTGGACCGAGCTCTTCGATCCCGCCTGGCAGTCCGACACCTGGACTCGCGAGCTGCCTGCCGTACCACTGGGCGAAGTCAAAGCGGAGTGGACCATGGCTACCCCGCTGCGCCGCGATGCCGAACGCCGACAAGCACTGGTGGAGATCGATGCGCTCGCGGCGGTCATGCTCGGCATCACCGCCGAGGAGCTGTGCGCGATCTATCGCACCCAGTTCGGGGTGCTGCGCAAGTATGAGCGGGTCATGCAGATGGATGCCAACGGCCGCCAAGTGTCCAAGGACGTGCTCAAGGACATCGCAACCCGCGGGGACCGCGCCGACCTGGCCCACTTCGTACACCCCTTCACCGCTGTCGACCGCGAGGCAGAGATGACGGTCGCGCACGCGGAGTTCTCCCGTCGGTGGGCGTCGCGCGCTTGACCGCCAGACTGTCGGTGCTCACGCATAGTGTTCGTCTGTCGTCGCTGGAAGGGGGAAGCCATGTTGCCGTCGCTGGTCGCCGAGGAGCTGCGGTCGTCGCTGACGAGCTTCCTGGGCACGACGTTCGCCTTGGCCGATGACGACGTGCGTGGCGAGCTGGAGCGGTTCATCGCCGACGAGGTGAACGGCGTGTTCCGCGGCCCCTATGTGCGGCTGCGGCTGCCGTTCCGACCCGCCGCCGACGGTTGGCGCGACTCGCTGGAGTTCGTCCCTCGCGGCTTCGTGCCCTATCGGCACCAGGCGCAGGCGTGGCAGCGGCTGTCCTCACTGACCCGTGCGCCGCAGCCGACCTTGGTGACCACAGGCACCGGGTCAGGCAAGACCGAGAGCTTCCTGGTCCCGCTGCTCGACCACTGCCAGCGTCATCGGGGCACCCGGGGCATCAAGGCGCTGGTGCTCTATCCGATGAATGCCCTCGCCAACGACCAGGCCGGGCGCATCGCGGCGATGGTCCGCGACCATCCGGGTGAGCTGGACGTGCGGGTGGGGCTCTACACCGGTGACTCGGGCGAAGCGGCTGCGGCGACGGGGGCCGGCATCATCGGCGACCGGCACGAGCTGCGCCGTCATCCACCCGACATCCTGCTCACGAACTACAAGATGCTCGACATGCTGCTGCTGCGCAGCGAGGATCGTGGGCTTTTCCACGGCGCGGGCGACACCCTGCGCTATCTCGTGCTCGACGAGTTCCACACCTATGACGGCGCGCAGGGCACCGATGTGGCGATGTTGCTGCGCCGGCTGGGCATGGCGCTCGGCAC